>JAISQR010000166.1 GCA_031274035.1 Treponema sp.
GTTGGACAAGGCGCGCAGATTGTGGAAAAACTGCGAGCGTAAACGCCACAATTCCATGCAAATTGTAGTTATCGCGCTTATTGCCGTTCTCATTAAGAGATTTTAGACAGGCTCTTAAAAGTAAAATTGCTGCCGGAGGCGGGTCAATCCTTTACAATAACCGCGTGTTCCGGCGCCCAGCTTACCAGCACCTTATCGCCAATGGCAAGCGGCGAATCAATACCGCTGCGGCTGGCGCTTACTTCCCCCGCGGGCTCTGTCCCGTTTGCAAAGAGGCTTGCGGTAATGCGGAGTTGACCGCCGGCAAAACTCTTCGCGCTTATCACGCCGGTCAGCCCGAAACGGCTCGGCGGATCTTCCCGCGGTTTTCCAGCTTTGCTCAAGGCATCTTCCCTCTGTTTGAAGAATTCCAGGCCCCGCCTGATATTCCGGTTTAAACCGGCACGTTTCCCCTGCCCCTCCTCGGCGGTTCTGTCAAATTTAAGATATTCGCCCCGGATAGCAAGACTAATGGTATCGCCGGCAGCCGCCCTCCGTGCATCTTCCTGTCCCGTGCGGTCTTCTATACGGCCTGTCCCGGCGGAGTATTCCACCCTGCCCCGTCCTGCCGGGTGTACAAACACAGCCCTCATCTTTCCCCCGCGGATCCTCTCCGCCAAGATGAGCTTCCCTTTTAAGATATTGGCGTTCCCAACGAACTGCGCCGCATAGCTGGTACTGGGGTGATCGTAAATCTCGACTACGGAACCAACCTGCTCGAAAAGGCCGTCCCGCATCACTGCTATACGATCCGACATAGTCAGGGCCTCTTCCTGATCGTGCGTTATATAGATGAAGGTAATCCCTAACTGTTTTTGCAGATTCTTTAGTTCAAGCTGCATTTTCCGCCGTAACTGCAAATCGAGCGCCCCCAGCGGTTCGTCAAGAAGCAGCACTTGCGGGCGGTTCACTACCGCGCGGGCAACCGCAACCCTCTGGCGCTGCCCGCCCGAAAGTTCCTGGGGCATACGGTTCTCGTAACCGGAAAGCTGAACCAGATCCAAAGCCCAATCAACATTTTTTCTAATTTCAGCGCGCGGCATCCGCTTTATCTTTAAGCTGTACGCTATATTCTGTTCAACATTCATGTGGGGAAAAAGCGCATAGTTCTGAAATACCATGTTGATATTCCGCTTGTCCGGCTCAAGGCGGCTGACATCTTTACCGTTAAGGAATACTCTGCCCTCATCAGCCGTCTCCAGACCTGCAATGATGCGCAGCGTCGTTGTCTTGCCGCAGCCTGAAGCTCCCAGCAGGGTGATAAATTCGCCTGCTTTTACCGAAAGATCAAGTCCGCGCAGGACGCGCGTCTTCCCAAAGCTCTTGGCAATCCGTTCAAGACGCAAAAAATTTTCTGCGCTCACTTTTCCCCCATAAATAAATTATCCGTAGAGTAATAATACTAAAATAGTATGAATTTAGGACGGCTAAATGTCAATGACCTTTTAAAGCCTCCTTATTCTGTTCTAATTCGTTTTAGAATTTAGTTTTTAAACGAACTATAGTTTTATCCCCTTTTATATACCCGACGCTCTATCGGCCGATTCCGGCAAAAATTCAGCAAGTTCCTCCATTACCTTTTTGAATTCAATTTCCATCTTTTCAACGGCCTTTTCCTCATACAATGTTTTCTCCGTATCCCTGGCCGCCGTGCTAAGGCTTTTTGCACCAAGTAATCCGGCAGTACCCTTTATAGTGTGGATAAGCCGGTGAAGCGTCTCGGAATCTCCTGTATTCCTGGCGGTTTCTATCTTCTGCATATCCTTATAGTGGTTTACAACGAAGTCGGACAAGAGCATCCTGTAGAGAGTTTCATCATGAGCGGTATTGGCGATACCGGCTGCACGATCTATGGCCGCTGCCGCCGGCAGGGGGCTGTCCGTACCATGCTTATCATCGGGAACGGATACAGGATCCGTTCCCGATTCCGGCCCGGAAACTGATACGATCATATCAGGGGGAAGCCATTTGGCAAGTACCCGGTTAAGATCCTTTGCATTGATGGGTTTGGGGATGAAATCGTTCATACCGCTTAAAAAAAACTTTTTGCGGGCTTCCTCTACGACATTGGCGGAGAGTGCGGTAATAGGCGCTGTCTTGTACCATTCATCCGGCAATGCACGGATATGAAGGGTTGCTTCAATACCATCCATCTCCGGCATCATGTGATCCATAAGGATAAGGTGATAGTGCTTTTCACTTGCTTTTTGAATAGCCTCGGCGCCGTTCTTCGCGGTATCCGCATGGATATGGTGCCTGGATAGATAGGCAAGGGCCACCGTGAGGTTGATTGCATTATCATCAACAACCAATACCTGTACATGTTCGTTTGCGATGACCATGTTTGATAATTCTTCGTACTGTTGTATTTTATTGGGGTCCCCTTCCGGCAGAGGAAGCAGTACGGTAAAAATAGAACCTTTGCCGTATTCACTTTTTACAGTGATTTTGCCGTTCATCATTTTTACAAGCTGTTTGGTAATAGCAAGACCAAGCCCTGTTCCGGTAATACTTCGGTTTTTCACTTTATCGAACTGCTGGAAGGAACTGAAGATTACAGTCAGATTTTCTTCTTTAATACCTATACCGGTATCCTCAACAACAAATGCGGTATAGGTCTGGCCTTCCTCTGTAAGCCTTGTTATCTTAAAATCAACATAACCTTCCTCGGTATATTTAATAGCATTATTCACCAGATTAGTGATGATCTGCCGTATGCGGTTATCGTCGCCGTAAACAATTTGCGGCGTACCATCATCAAAACTGGAATAGAATTTAATTCCCTTGTTCTCTGCCATAAAACGATTCATGGAACAGATATTATCAAAAAGATCCAGCAGATTAAAATGTACAGGCAGAAATTCCAGCCGGCCCGCTTCGATCCTGGAAAAATCAAGAATATCATTAATAATCTGAAGAAGGGTCTTGGACATTTTTTTTATATCATTAAAGAATCGAAACTGATCGCTATCCAGGTTATCTGTACGCATAAGATCGCTCATGCCGATAATAGCGTTCATCGGCGTGCGTATCTCGTGGCTCATAGACGCAAGGAAATTGCTTTTAGCTTCCGATGAAACCTGGGCAACTTTGGCGCATATCTCCAGATCGCGGTTGCGTTTATCGGCTTCGAGTATTCTTTTTAAATTAGCCTTGTATTCCCGTAGGTCCCGGGCGTAAGATGCTATGCAGTAGGATTCTTTCCAACGGATGCGTACCAATGTCAATTCTGCCGGCAGTTCTTCTCCGCCGGCGGTTAGATACAGCCATTCCAGCCGTCTGTATCCTGTTTGAACTACCTGGTCGTAAATCTCCGCTATCATTTTGCGGCTGTTTTGGCCGTTAGGCTGACATTCCGGGTAAAAATCAAGAATCTGTTCGATTAAAATAGATTTTTCCGAGATACCGAACATGCGCATCATTTCTTCATTGCAGTCTATAATATTTTTATCTAATTCATGCAGCGAACATGCCATAGGGGTAGCATCCAGCAAGATACGGGTGCGCATCTCTGCTTCCCGTTCTTTTTGCTCGCTTGCCCGTATTTCCCGCATGTCCCAGGCATACCCTGCAACAACAGAATCATTTTTCCACATGAGGCGGACAAATTTAACTTCGGTAGGAATGGTTTCCCCCTGGGAATTGCGGTGTTCCCAAAGAACAGACTTGTATCCGCTGGTATATGCGTCCTTAATTAAAAGACGGGCATAGGCGGCGCTCTCCATACCATTCTGAAATTCAGAGGAAAAACTGAAGAAGTGCTCTATAATGTCCTGTTTCGAGTTAGCACCAAAAAGTTTGATAGCTTCCTTGTTGCAGTCAATAATATTACCGTTACTATCCCATAGAGTACAGGCGAGGGGGGTAGCGTCCAGCATCATACGGGCGTTTTCCGCCGCAGATTGGGCCGCCTGGGTTTGCTCACGCAGATCGCGGGTACGTTTCTGGATAATTATTTCAAGACTTTTTTTCATACTTATAGTTTTTATAAAGAATACAATGATAAGGAACAGTATGCTGATGAGTAAGCTCATAAATAGTATAAGCCTGTGTACTCTATTCTGAAATTCAATAGTTTTGTAATTAAAGACCTTCCGTATCCATCGGTCGGATATATTTGTTGTATCAACAAAACGCTGGGCTTTGCTGACAATACTGCGTAGTATCCTTTCGTTTTTATTGAAACCGAATTGATAGTTAATAACCGCATTCATTGAACTTAAAACAAAGGCAATTTTAAAAATAGGATTTTGCAGATAATGGGTCGTATATAAAATGCGGTTACTTGCGGTTAGAAACAGTTCTATTTCGCCGTTCTCAAGCCCTTTAAACGCTTCGTCCATTGAACGGTAAATTTTTGGCGGATATTTCTGGTTCGGATATAAATTATAAAGCATCGGTTTATATAATATGCCGTCAACAGTTCCAAGCCGCATATACCGTATCTGATTCGCTTCGACATCCGGTTTGCTTGCAAGCGATAGAAACGCAAACCGATCAATAATATACGGCTGGTCAGCCCAAAGATACCGGTCTTCCCTTTCCGTCAGATAGAATAATAAATAGCACATGGAGGCTTCCCCTGTTTCCAGCTTGGCAAATGCTTCGGCCTTGGGGGTATCCGGTTCGCATATACATTTGAAAGTAAGTCCTGTCAATTCCGAGATTTTTTTTAGTACATCTACCGCGGCGCCCTCCCATTCCTTGGTGGTACTATTATAAAATTCCACAGGATAATTTTGTGTGTCGCCTGTTACCCTGATAGGAGTACCGGAAGCTACGTGGTCGTCAATGTAATCTTTTTCTTCCTGGCTAAGCTGCCTGCGCAATTTATATTTGCTGTTTTGTATAAGACCCTGGACGTACAAATTATCTATAGGAACAATGGCGCTGCCGCTCAGGCATTTGTCTAAAATATGTATAATAGGGGCAAGCTCTGCTTTCTTTGTTGCAAGCGAAACGGGATAGACAAGGAAAGAAAATGATTTATCTTCTACAATTTCAGCATAATCATCCCAGAAGGGTATTAACGCATAGGCGCTGTTGATAAGAAACGCATCTACCGTCCCGCTACGGATCAATTCCAGACATTCCTGTCTGTTGTTTCCCCAATATGCTTCATAAGGTATCGGGACTTTATCTTTCAGCAGACTTTCGGCAACGCTTAAATCGCCCCGCAAAAACGCCAGCCGCAGAGGCCGCTCTTTTGTAATTTCATCAAGCGGTTTTGAAGTTTTTAAGCAAAGGCTGGTGATGGATCGCTCGGCTATAGGGGAACTCATAATATACGCATTGGAGCTTGGGATTAAGCTGGAGATATCTCCGGTAAAATCCAGCGCGCCTGAATCAAAACCTTCGTAAAATTGCGCCGCCTTGTTAAAGACTTTCGGCTTAAAAGGAATACCGAAAAAGGATCCAAGCCATTCGCAGAACAGGGCGCTAAACCCGTTGACCTCCCCGTTCTCTTCTATAAAGGCTTCAGAACTTTCCAGGGAGGCATATACAAACTGCTGGTATTTTTCTTTTAGCCGCTCAACAGCCTCAATCTCATCCTCGCTTATATCAGGAATATCCCGGTAAGTAACCGAAAGAGCCGCATCTGAATTATGCCGGCTATCTCCAACGGTACAGAACAGCAGCAGGCCAATAGGCACAAAAGGCAATAAAAAACCATTTACGATTATAAAAAAGATATTTTTACCGTTTTTTTGTTTCAAAAAAAACTGTTTTGTCTTCATTAGTAAATATAGTATACTTCAATATATGATATTTTGAAAAGAATAAAATAACAGGGCGGATGTTTTATTCTGAGACGATGAAAAGGCGGCCCAAGAGCTAGGAGTTTGTGGGGCTTTGCCCAAAAATCGTATAAATTTGCAATAAATTGCAAATTTATACCTTGCAAACTCCCAAAGGAACTTTGATAATCGGAAATTTTGCATGAATATGCAAAATTTCACCAAAGTCCCCCACCACAGGCTGCTAGATTCCTGTTGCCGACTGCCGGATTTCTGCTGTATTTTGGCATCCGTTTATGGATTGCGGTTTAACGGGGCAAATATTTACCCATGACGCGGAGTACAGCCTCCATGTTCAGCGGCTTACCTACATGGTCGTTCATCCCTGCCGCAAGGCATTGCTCAATATCCTCCCTGAATACATTGGCAGTCATGGCGATTATGGGCACTTCCCCTGCTTTGGGGATGTCCAGGGATCGGATACGGCGGGTGGCTTCGTAGCCGTCCATCTCGGGCATCTGCACATCCATAAAGATAATGTCGTAGGTATCCGGGGCCTGGCTGAACATGCGTAAGGCCGCAGCCCCGTTTTCCGCATAGTCAATCTTGATATTGGTTGGTTCGAGAAGGGCTATTATGATTTCGCGGTTAATTTCTACATCTTCCGCAAGGAGCATACGCATATCCTCAAAATTTAGCGTTCCCATATCCGCAGCGGCGTCTTTCTCCGCGTTCAGGGGCTCGCTGCTGCGTTTAGAGCAGAAGGTAAAGGAGAAGACAGCTCCTTTACCCGGTTCCGAGTCTACCCAGATGCGGCCGCCCATCATTTCCACAATACGTTTACAGATAGCCAGCCCCAGGCCGGTACCGCCGAATTTACGGGAAGTGCCGCTATCCGCCTGCTCAAAGGAATTAAAGAGCCTTGCTTTCTGTTCATCGCTGATGCCTATACCCGTATCGCTTACATCAACACGCAGGAAGCAGATTCCATCTTCTTCTTTTATAAGAGCGGCGGTAAGCCGTATAGCGCCCTCTTCGGGGGTAAATTTAACCGCATTGGAAAGCAGGTTGGTAATCACCTGATCAATGCGCTGATCGTCGCCAATCAAGGCTGGGGGTATGTTTTTATCAATCTGAAAGGTAAGATACTGGCGCTTTTCTTCCGCCTTAAAGCTGATAACATTCACCGCTTTATGGACTACATTTTCAAAGTTAAAGGGACCTGCGGAAAGTTCAAGTTTATTAGCCTCTATCTTGGATATGTCCAGGATATCGTTTATCACCCCCAGCAAATGGGTGGAAGCATCTTCAATCTTATTAAGGCAGTAATCCTTGCGTTCAATCCCAGCGGAATTCCTTGCTATGGTAGTCATCCCAATGATGGCATTCATAGGAGTCCGCATCTCATGGCTCATGTTTGCAAGGAAGGCGCCTTTGGCCTTGCTGGCATGTTCCGCCTCTTCGCGGGCACGGTACAGTTCCGATACGTCGGTCATTACTACCACAATACCCCGGCAAACACCGTCCTGTTCTGTTGCCGGTGTAACAGCCGCCCGGAAGATCACTTCTTTTCCTGAACAGAGCATAACTTTTTCTTCATATTCAGCGCTTTGATTGGTTTCAATAAGTTCCATGTAACACTGCTCTGTTTTAGTAACCCATTCGCCGCTTATGATATGAGCAAAAAGAGCGGCAAAAGGTTTGCCCACCATCTCCCGCATTTCCTTACAGCCCAGGAATTCCACTGTTTTTTCGCTCCCCAGGACAAAGTTCATATCCAAATCGAGCATAAAGGTAATATTCGGGGTGTTTTTAAGAAGCAGATGTTCGTTTTTCTTTATGGAAGCCAAAAGATCATTGGCCATAACCTGAGATATAGAGCCTATTTCGCCCGGCTTACCGGCCAGGTATGCGTTTTCCTTACTGTTCCCCGCCCGCAGCCATTCCCCATAGGTCGCCTCAAAGCGGTACTTTCTAACCCGTTCGGCCAGCCGGACAAAGGGCAAATATACAAGAAAACCTATGAATAGGTTTAATATCTGCATGATGCTCCCCGCTACAGAACCAGAGGCTACAAAGCCCGAGATGATGGCAGGAATAGTCCAGGCAGCCTCTACGGTAGCTATAGGGAGAAGCCCGACTACGGCCGCAAAATAGGAAATTATGGTGAGGAGCAGGGGCAGCATTACAAAAGGTATAAAGTAAATCGGGTTGAGCACTATAGGTATACCGAAAAGCAGGGTTTCGTTGATATTGAACACAGCGGGGAACAGGGATATTTGGGCAATGCGCCTTGTGCTGCCTCCCTTCTTAGTGAACATAAGCGCGGCAAGGAGGGAAAGCGTATTTCCCGCCCCTCCCATAGATATGTAGGTATCGAAGAAGGTTTTGGTAAAGATAAAGGGCGGCGCGTTTCCCGCTGCTATGGCTTGGATATTCGCCGTCATGGCGGAATTATAAATCTCGGTAGTTGCCGGCCCCAGGGCGTTGGACCCGTGTATGCCGAAGAACCACAGAATATGCCGGACAGCGTTATAAAACAGGGCGGTTCCCAGGTTATTCCCCATTCCTGTAAAGGGATGGGAGATTACATTGTAGATGAGGGCATGAATATCGCGGATGCCGGCTTCGGTCATAATAACTTTAAAAAGGGCAAAGATGCTTATGGTAAAAATAGCGGGCAGCATAGCGGCAAACACATGGGACATGGTACTCCCTGCGTCTTCAGAGAAGAATCGTATCCGCAGGGAAGGGATACGGTAAAAGGCCAGAAAAATTTTAACCGATAGGGTGCTGACTAGTATGGCCAGGAAGAGGCCGTTTATCCCCATCCAGTTATAAGGGATAGCAAAATCATTTTCCGCCGGCTCTGTGATGGTCAGGAGGCAGCAGAAGGTTAAAAGGGCGGCTATGACAGGATGTACAGCGTTCAGGGGCGTCTTTAAGTTGTAGCGCTCGGCTATATTGTACCCGATAGAGAACACCATACCAGCCGAAAGTATAGCCAGGGTTCCCGCCCATACATTGCCCCCGAAATTCCGCCAGCCTTCGCCGAAAAGTTTCAGCATCCAGTCCTGGTAAGCCTTGATAGGAAAATTATTGATAAGTACCGCCGCGGCGCCGGTCATAACTATAGGCAGCGTTAAGGTCAATGCGTTCTTGATAATACTTAAATATTCCGAATTAGAAATTTTTATCCAAAAAAGCGGAATGTTCCACCGGCGATTCATATTAACAACTATATGCTATATAGGCATTAGGGTCTATATACCTAGGAGTTTGTGGGGCTTTGCGCAAAAATCGTATAAATTTACAAACTTCCAATACTCCTCAAGCAACCTTTACTGGCCGCTGACGCAGTCAACCTTACCAAACATAGCCTCAAGGCGGGCGAGTATCGCATCGGGGAGCCGCGGCCCCTGAATAGCGGCGATGTTTGTGCGCAGATGGTCAGGATTGCTCGTACCGGTTAAAACAACATCGATTCCCGGCGTATGGCGGCAGAAACGATAGGCCGCTTCCATTATACTTGCCGCAACACCGTCTCTTGTTAGAAATTCCAGGGTATTTTCCCGCGGAACCAGGGCGGGATCGGCCTGGCCCTTTTCAAGAATACGGCCTATATCGATCTTAAGCTGGGCTGGATTGGAAAGCGCGCTGCGTACCGCAAACATACAAAGCGTCCCTACCCCCTTTTCCCTGGTGAGGGGCAGTACGGTCTTGAGCGCCGAAGGGTTAAGAAGATTGTAACCTACCATGATCACATCGAAAAAATCATCCGGCAATGCCTGTTTAAACATGTCGTGCGTGGTGTTGGAACCGAAAGCCTCGGTAATGCCGAGAAAGCGTATCTTACCCGCCTGCCGGGCCTTTTGCAGAACAGGTACCAGGCTGTCCCTAACCTGCACATAGTCCTGGGGCGCAACGCCGTGCAGATGGTAGATATCTATATAGTCTGTTTTAAGTTCCCAAAGACTTTCTTCCAGAGTTTTAAGCAGTTCACCGCCTGTTTTGTTCTTATAGGGAAATTTCGTAGACAGAATATATGCGTCCCGTGGAATACCGGCAAGCCCTTTGCCAACCGATCCCTGAGTACCGTAAGCTGTAGCGGTATCAAAAAAGTTAAGGCCCTCGTCAAAGGCGGTGCGGACTATGGAAGCCGCATGATCGGAGCCGTATTTTTCAAGACCAATCCGGGAATGACCGCCGCAGCCAAGGCCCGCAACAGAGGCTTTAAGTTTTGTACGGCCAAGGGTAACTGTCTGCATGATATATCGCTCCTTATTACTATAAACGTTGTTACGTTTATATAGGCGAGTATAAGCATATTTATAAAGATTTATAAGCCCCGGACGGGTTGATCTGTAAAAAGATAATAACTATAGTTATAGAGGAATCGGTTAAATATGGGCGGGGTAGTTCATTTGAAAGGAGGCTGAAGGATGAAAAAAGCATACATGCTCGGTTTTTTGGTGTGCTGTTGTTTTTATTTTGCTGCGGCACAGGCTGTTTCTATAGCCGATACGATAGCGGAGGCCGTTAATAGGGGGGACTGCATAACTCTGTACGAGTATATAACCCAGGATAAAACAAAAACAGAGACAAGACTGGTTACAAGCGCGACAAACGCCCTTAGACGTTACACCCAGACGGACACTTCTGTGGCTAAATACCGCAACGACAGCATGGATGCGCGTATCAGGAGGCTGGACGGGGCTCTTATGGAGGCTGTGTTTACCGATCCGGAGAATACGCTTCCCGATCTGGCCGGCGCTCTCGTGAAGGGTTTAACCGATCAATTCCTTAAAGCAAAGGCGCTGCATGACTGGATCTGCGACAATATCGTTTACGATACGGAAATGTATTTTTCCATAAAAAATTTCCCGCAGGATTATATTTCAGTCTTAAAAAAGAAAACCGCTGTCTGCGAAGGTTATGCAAATCTCTACAATAAAATGTGTACTCTTGCCGGTCTTGAATCTATGGTGATTAACGGCTATTCAAAAGGTTTCGGCTACCGGGGCGCGATAGGGGATTATACCGATCATGCCTGGAACGCAGTCAAGTTAAACAATAAATGGTATCTTGTCGACGTTACCTGGAACGCCGGTTATGTCGATGCCAGGACCTTCGTTAAAAAATACTCAACCGCCTACCTTTTCCTCGATTCACGTTCCTTCCTCTATTCGCACTTGCCGGAAAAGCCGGAACAACAGTTTTATGCACCGGCCGTCAGCGCGGAAGACTTCCAGAAAGAAGCCTTTATCGCCGGCATTTTCTTTCAGTATGGGCTTGAAATGAAAGCGGGCCAACCATTATACAACAATTTTATTGAAGAGACATTTTCCTTTGAAGTAAATGCAAAGAACGCCAATCTTACCCTGAGCAGCGAATTAAGGACAAACAACCAGCAGAATGTAGACGGCGCTTCTTGGCTTGAAAGAACCGGTAATAATTTTACCTTTTACTTTGATGTGCCCGATTCAAAAAGTTATAAAGGATACATCTTTGCAAGGATAAAAAAAAATGCTAACTATCAGACAAGGGTCGATTTCGATACCTTTGAAAACTCATGGCTGCCTGGAGCTGAAAAACTTTTAGTCGATAAAAAGATATCTGAAGAGGAACTGGATCTTTTCAAAAATTCCTATTTAAAAGTCGATGAAAATAAAATGTACTACTTTATTGAAGATCAGTTTGATCAGCAGCAAAACAAGGCGGTCTCCAAAATACACGATTTGCTTGAACTGCCCTCGGCATGGATGGACCCAATTTTCAGCTTTAACATCAAGGCGGCGCCGGAATACGCTGGTTACGGCAATTCCGCAAGAAAATACCCGTTCACCTATTCGGCTTTTAAGGACGCCGTCAACACCAAACTACAGTCTCCTTTAGACGGCGTTTTAAAGCCCGGGGAGACCGTAACCTTTACGCTGACATCGAGGGATTACAGCCAATTCGCGCTGCGAATTGACGAAGAGTTTTCACCCTTATTCAAAAAGCTCCCGTCAAATAAATATGAACTGCAATTTGACATTCCAGAACATTTCGACGGCCTTGCAATATACGGGTCAAGAGACGGAAAATCTTTTACCAGCCTTGTAAAATACGAAGCGCAGTGAATGAAGAACCGTATCTGATAATTCCAATAGATTTCAGATACGGTTCCCGTCATTAAAACAGCGGTAACTGCTCAGGCGGGGGCCTGTTTCATTTCAGGTATAAACTCTCCAGGAACTTTCTCTTTGCCGTCTGTTGTTCCGCGTTATTCCGTAATACGGCGTTGACGTAACCTTCAATCAGAAAATACGCGCCGTTGATCCCCGCGTGGGTTTTATGGGGCAGAATCTGATTCCCATTTGGGGCGGATATAACCGTATGGGGAATGTTGTATTGTTCTTCCAATTGCCGGGCAGCGGCGATTCCCTAATATGAAAAAACCAGGGTGTATTCGGCGCGGGCGCTCCACCCCAATTCGGTAACGCCGCGGCGGGGACCGAAGAAAACAGCGGCCTCCAATATCCCCGCATGAGGCCTGAGTAGTTACGAAAATCCTCTGAATCGGCGCTCATAAGGCCGAAGTATGGTATACTCAAAAGCGATGTTTAAGGAGGATATTTGCCATGATGAGGATACATAAAACCAGTTAGGAAGAAATACGGGAAGAGGCGGTCCGGCCTCTTTGCGGTACTCTGACAGAATACGGGCAGTTTGTTTCGCTTGCGCTTAAAATTGTATAAAATTTGCGAACGTGAACGCAAACCTTTGGTTCGATTATATCTTGCAAACTCCCAGGGATGATGGATGTCTGCCGGAAAGCCGATACGGGCAAGGCCGGTAAATTCTTACTGCCCTCACCCTGGAGGGGATCGGTGGAAAAAATATAGAAGAAGGATGGTTACGGAGGATATAACATGAAAGGAAAAATAACCGTACATAGGGAATTTTTAATTGGCGAGGTAGATAAACGTATCTACGGATCTTTTATTGAACACCTGGGGAGGGCCGTGTATAAGGGCATCTATGAACCGGGGCGCCCCTCAGTCGGATGAGTGTGGTTTTCGTAAGGATGTGATAGATATTGTCCGTGAGCTTGATGTCCCTATAGTGCGTTATCCGGGCGGCAACTTTGTATCGGGCTACAATTGGGAAGATGGGATCGGCCCTGTTGATAAACGGCCTACACGTATGGACCTTGCCTGGATGACGCTGGAACCAACCGTATAGGGCTCAACGAATTTGCCGAATGATCGCGCAGGGCAAATTCCGAAGTGATGATGGCCGTAAATCTGGGCACACGCGGATCGGAGGCGGCGCGGAACATCCTTGGGTACAGTAATATTTCCGGGGGTACATACTGGAGCGACCTCCGCCGCAGCCACGGCTGCGAAAAGCCCCACGGCATAAAGCTCTGGTGCCTGGGCAACGAGATGGACGGCCCCTGGCAGATCTGCCTCCGTACAGCCGAAGAATACGGGCGGGTTGCCTGCGAAGCCGCCAAGGTAATGAAGTGGACAGACCCTTCCATAGAGCTTGTGGTCTGCGGCAGTTCCAATGCCCGTATGCCGACCTTCGGCTCCTGGAAGAGACGGTCCTCGATCATACCTACGAGCATATAGATTATGTTTCCCTACATATCTACTTTGCCAATACCGAAGGCGATACACGTAATTTCCTGGGGCGGAGCCTGGAAATGGATTCCTTTATCAAGACGGTGGCCGGTATCTGCGATTACGTCAAGGCCCGAAAGCGGAGCAGGAAGCAGGTAAACCTTTCCTTTGACGAATGGAATGTCTGGTTCCATAGCCGCGAGCAGGATAAAGAGATACCTAAATGGATAGAAGCGCCTCCGCGGCTTGAGGATATTTATACAATGGAAGACGCCCTTGTGGTAGGCTGTATGCTCATCACCCTGCTTAAAAATGCGGATCGTGTTAAGGCCGCCTGCATTGCCCAGCTTGTCAATGTTATAGCCCCTATTATGACCGAAACCGGCGGTACTGCATGGCGGCAGACTATCTTCTACCCTTTTATGCATGCTTCCAAATACGGGTGCGGCACGGCGCTTCAGGTTGCGGTTGCAAGCGGGAAGTACGATTCAAAGGAGTATACCGATATTCCCTATCTTGAAACGGTTGCGGTTTACAATGAAGAAGGCGAAGCTCTCAGTATTTTTGCCGTAAACCGGAACCTGGAAGAAGCCTTGGATATTGAAGGTGAAATTCTCGGTTTTGATGGATACAGGATCATTGAGCATATCACCCTGAATAACCCCGACCTTCAGGCGGTTAATTCAGCACGGGGCGAAAAGGTAAAGCCCGCTGTCCTTACCGCAGGCAGTTTTGATAAAGGCAGACTGTCTCTGCGGCTCCCTCCTGCATCCTGGAATGTAATACGTTTGGGCAAGGTTTAGCTAAAACAACATAACGGCGTCTGTGAATATACCCTCCGTTTGTGCGCCATGCGGCAGGGTATGTTCATTTTCTGTTGGAAAATCAAAGAGCAAAGTGGTATACTGGGCTATAATTATATTTAAGGAGCCGGTTATGGATAGATCGGGATATTCAACTTTTGTGTCATTGAAGGATGTCATGGTTGACGACGGTTTTTGGAGCCCGATAATGGAGCGGGTGCGTACCCAGGTTATTCCCTATCAATGGGATGCGCTCAATGACAGAATCCCTGGGGCTGAGCCCAGCTATTGCATGAGGAATTTCAAGATTGCAGCGGAGTTAACCCATCCTGAGTTGAATTACGATGTAGATACAAAGGCCGGTTTTGGCGGACGGGTATTTCAGGATAGTGATCTTGCCAAGTGGGTGGAGGCGGCTGCCTATTCCCTGGTTTGGCATCCTGACCGTGCTCTGGAACAGACGGCGGACGAGGCTATAGCTATTGTTTGTAATGTACAGCAGGCCGACGGTTACCTTAATACCTACTATATTATAAATGGTCTTGATAAGCGGTTTACCAACTTGCGGGATAACCATGAGTTGTACTGTCTTGGGCATTTTCTGGAAGGAGCTGTTGCTTACTATGAAGCAACAGGGAAGAGAAAACTTCTCGATGCCCTTATCCGGTATACCGATTGCGTGGATAGGCATATAGGCCCGGAGGCGGGGAAGCTCCACGGGTATCCCGGCCACGAGATACTTGAAATGGCGTTGATGCGGCTCTATGCGCATACAGAGGATGAAAGGCATCTGAGACTTGCAAAGTATTTTATTGATGAAAGGGGAAGGCAGCCTCTCTATTTTGAGGAAGAGGGGAAAAAGCACAATAATCCGATGCGCTCTGAGAAAAGCTATTGTAAGTATCAGTACTATCAGGCGGGTATTCCGGTACGGGAACAGAGGACATCTCAGGGGCATGCGGTACGCGCCGTATACCTCTATTCCGGCATGGCGGATGTTGCTAGAATAACCGGCGATACGGCTTTAATGGAGAGCTGCAATGCACTTTGGGATAATATTGTAAACCGTCAGATGTATATAACCGGTTCTATAGGACAGACATCCCACGGGGAGGCTTTTACTTTTGATTACGATCTGCCGAACGATACCGTCTATGGGGAAACCTGCGCCGCTATAGGTTTGGCTTTTTTTGCCAGATGTATGTCTTCTATCGAGCCGAAAGGGATATATGGCGACATACTGGAAAAGACCCTGTTTAATGGAATAATCAGCGGTATGTCCCTGGACGGGAAAAAATTCTTCTATGTCAATCCTCTGGAAGTGAATCCTGAATTCGTTGAGAAGTATGATACCCTGCCGCGTACCGATGTGGAACGGCAGAAGTGGTTTAGCTGCGCCTGCTGTCCTCCCAACCTCGCGCGTATTGCGGCATCCCTGGGCGGCTATGCCTATTCGGTCCGGGCGGATGCGCTTTACAGCCACCTCTTCCTGGGAAATAACGCAAGGGTAAAGCTGTGCGGGGCGGATGTAGAAGTTACGATGAGGACGAGGTATCCCTGGGAAGAAAAGGTCGAGGTGAGTTTTAAGATGGCGGGGAAGCTGAAGTTTAGCTACGGCATACGCATCCCCCTTTGGTGCGGTAAGTATAGGATCACGGTAAATGATGCGGATGCGGTTTATACCACCAAAGAAGGCTGCGCCCTTTTAAGCCGCGAGTGGAGCGACGGGGATAAGGTCTGCATTGTTTTTGATATGCCGGTTATGCTGATAGAAGCCAATCCGCTTGTACGCGGGAATATAGGCAAGGCCGCTGTCATGCGGGGGCCCATAGTGTACTGCCTTGAGGAAGCTGATAACGGCAAGGATCTGCATAAGATATATATTAACGATACATCTGAGTTCCTGGTTAAATACGAGCCTGATTTTCTTGAAGGTATAGTAACCTTATCGTCCAGGGGCAGAAAGCTGAAAGCCTGGCAGGGCAATGCCCTTTACCGGAAATTCCCGGCGTCTGAATTTGAAGATAAGGAACTGCGCTGGATTCCTTACTATGCCTGGGCAAACCGTAAGCCGGGGGAAATGATCGTGTGGGTGCATAAAGAGGTGAAAAGCTAGCAGCCGCGGACACTCGGTGTCCGATTGCACTTGTGGATTTTTTGCATGAATATGCAAAAAAGCCATGAAAACCTACAAGTGCAACAGGCTCCTAGGGGGCTGCGGGGCTTTGCCCCAAAATCGTATAAATTGGCAGCTATTCAGGTCTGCGATTCTTTATACATGTTTTTAAGCGCTTTTACCGCTTCGTTACAGCGCTGAAATGCAGCCTCCATTACGCCGGTTTCCGTTATGCCCGTGTTAGTTCTGAGCAGTTACCCTCTTTAACATGAGCGCTTGTTTTTAGTAAAATGAAGTATGAACTGGTTTGCCAATCAAAACTTGATCCTCCAGGCGTTTCTTGCAACATCGTTTACCTATGGGGTAACAGCCCTGGGGGCGGCGATGGTTTTTTTCTTCAAGACTATCAACCGGAAGATGCTGGACGGTATGCTCGGCTTTGCCGGCGGGGTGATGATAGCCGCAAGTTTCTGGTCTCTCCTTGAGCCGAGTATTGCAATGTCGGAGATCGGGGGCATAAACCCGCCCTGGCTGCCTGCGCTGCTAGGCTTTCTGGCAGGCGGCTTTTTTCTTCGCATGGCGGATTTCCTCTTGCCCCATCTTCACATCGAACATCCTATGGAGGATGCCGAAGGTATTAAGACTAATCTAAGCCATTCGATCCTGCTGGTATTGGCCATTACCCTGCACAATATCCCCGAAGGTCTGGCTGTAGGGGTTGGATTTGGCGCTGTGGCTCTGGGCATACCCGGCGCAAGCCTGAGCGGCGCCGTTGCTCTGGCTTTGGGCATAGGCCTCCAGAACTTTCCAGAAGGCGCGGCTGTTTCAATACCGCTGCGCCGAGACGGGTTGAGCCGCGGCAAGGCTTTCTGGTACGGCCAACTATCCGGCCTTGCCGAACCTGTAGCCGGCGTCCTGGGCGCGGCGCTTGTCTCGGTTATGCAGCCTATCCTGCCCTACGCCCTTGCCTTTGCCGCCGGCGCCATGATCTTCGTGGTTGCCGAAGAGGTGATCCCCGAAGCCTACAGGGGCGGTAACGATCATATTGCGACAACCGGTATTATGCTTGGTTTTGCATTGATGATGACCCTGGACCTGGGCTTGGGTTAAGACATTGCAGACAATACTTGTCTACATCAGGCCCTACCTTAAACGGATGGCAGGCGGTGTCGCAATCAAATTCTTGGGTACGGTAATGGATCTGCTGCTTCCCTGGATACTGGCGTATATGATAGATCATGTCGTACCGCTCAGACAGATCATGCCGGTTTTTTTTTGGGGCGGTCTTATGGTGATCTGCTCCTTGCTTGCGCTTGCCGGTAATGTTACCGCAAACCGTATGGCATCGGCGGTAGCCAGGGATATTACCCGCGTCATCCGGCACGATCTTTTCAAAAAGGTCTCTCATCTAAGTTGCGCCCAGATCGACAGGATAAGCATCCCCTCGCTTGTTGCCCGCCTGTCTAGCGATACCTACAATATACACCGTATGCTATCCAGTATGCAGCGGGTGGGGATACGGGCGCCTATTCTGCTACTGGGGGGTATACTGATCAGTCTTACCCTGGAACCTATGCTTACCCTAGTGCTTGCGGCTATCCTGCCCTTTACCTTTGGTGTAATAGCGCTGGTCTCGCGGAAAGGCATAATTCTCTACACAAGATTGCAGAGTGCGGTGGATACCGTGGTGCGTGTTGTGCGGGAAAATGCAACAGGCATTCGGATCATTAAGGCCCTTTCTAAAACCGCCTACGAAAAACAGCGTTTTGCCCTTGCCAACAACGAGATGACAAGCCGTGAACTCAGGGCTAATATCATCATGGGGATAAGTAATCCGGCTATGTTCCTCCTCATCAATCTTGGATTGGTGGCCGTGATAATTACCGGGGCTTACCGTGTTAATGCGGGGCAGACCCAGCCGGGAACCATCCTGGCGTTTCTTACCTACTTTACGATTATACTGAACGCTACCTTGTCTATTACCCGTATGTTTGTGATGTATTCCCGCGGCAGCGCTTCAGGCGCGCGTATCGCCGAGGTTCTGGCTTTGCCGGAGGATCTGGTATTGGAGGAGCGCTCCCATAAGGATAGCCCCTATCATATAAGTTTTGAGGATGTTAGTTTTACCTATCCTGCTTACAGGAATGCAGGTACTGTTCCTCCTACCGGAACCGCGTCCGGCGTGGATTCCGGCGTCAGACCTGCATCATTACTGAGCGGTATAAGTTTTGCGCTGAAGCAGGGGGAAACGCTTGGCATTCTGGGTGAGACCGGCTGCGGAAAGTCCGCCATAATCCAGCTTCTCCTGCGCTTTTATGACGCCGATTCCGGCTGTATCAGGATAGACGGCGATGATATACGCGGCATTCCGGGGGATAAGCTCTACCGGCGGTTCGGTGTTGCCTTTCAGCGGGATACGCTTTTTGCGGACACGGTAAGGGAGAATATCGCCTTTGGGCGGGATATTTCGGAAGAAGATCTCCGCAGGGCGGTTCGATATGCACAGGCTGAGGAATTTGCCGGTAATCTGGAGTGCGGCCTTGATTACAACCTGAGTTCGCGGGGAACCAACCTTTCGGGGGGGCAGCGGCAGCGGCTTCTCATTGCGCGGGCATTGGCGGCCGGGCCTGAAATACTCATCCTGGACGATTCCTCAAGCGCCCTGGATTACCAGACCGATGCCGGCCTGCGTCTTGCCCTGGATCAATATTTCCGCGGCACGACGAAGATCATTGTCGCTCAACGGATAAGTTCTATCGTTCATGCGGATCATATCTTGGTATTGGAACGGGGCCGTATGCTTGGTTACGGAACCCACACTGAACTGCTCCGTGACTGCCCCCTTTACCGCGAGATTAGCGAGTCGCAGATGGGGAGGCAGCATGTCCAGTGAACGGAGTTTCGGCCCTTCAATTATGGGAAAACCGCCGGGAGGCGGACTCCGCGGCGGACTTGTTGTTCCGGGAAGTGAGAAAAGGCCAAAAGTCAATGTTGCTAAAACTATTCTAAGGCTATGGCAATATCTTAAATCGTACCGCCTGAGAATAGCCCTTGTTATTTTCCTTACCTTACTGAGCAACTGCCTTGCGCTCTTGGGGCCTATGCTCTCTGGCCGCGCCATCGATGCCATGACCGGCGGAACAGGCGCGGTTGTGTTTGACCGTGTCTTTTATTACGGCGCGCTTATGGCTTTTTTTTACGCTGTATCCGCTATCCTAAACTATGCGCTGTCCGTTCAGATGATCATTCTGAGCCAGCGTACCGCCCGGCAGATGCGGAAGGATATTTTTGACAAGTTGATGCTGCTGCCGGTCCGTTTTTTCGATACCCACCAGACCGGGGATATAATCAGCCATATCTCCTATGATATTGACACGGTGAATACCTCCCTTGCCAATGATCTTTTGCAGATATGTACGACGGTAGTTACCGTGCTGGGTTCCCTCTTTATGATGCTCTCTATTTCGCCTGTCCTGGGCCTTGTATTCTTCGTTACCGTTCCCCTTGCGGCTCTTTTTATTAAATCAAAATCGGGCCGTATTCATAATTTATTCCGCATACGATCCGCCAAACTAGGCAGTCTGAATGGTTTCCTTGAGGAGATCGTTTCGGGTCAGAAAACCATAAAGGCGTATCACCAGGAAGATACGATAATCTCCCGCTTTGACAGGAAGAATGATGAGGCGGTTACCGCATATTTTGATGCTGATTATCATTCCAGCAGTTTGGGGCCTTCTGTGAACTTTATCAATAATCTATCCCTTACATTGATAAGTGTCTTTGGCGCCTTGCTCTATCTGGGGCGCTATATCACCTTGGGTAATATGAGTTCCTTTGTGCTGTATTCCCGCAAATTTTCAGGCCCTATAAACGAAGCGGCTAATATCCTTTCAGAGATTCAGTCCGCGGCAGCCGCGGCGGATCGTATCTTCAATCTTTTAGATGAACAAAACGAAAAGGCCGATGCGCCTGGAGCGGTGGATATGAACTCTGTTCAGGGCGGCGTGGAATTGTCCCAGGTGCATTTTGGATATATGCCCGAAAAGCCGGTGCTTCGCGGCCTTTGTCTCCGTGCGGAACCCGGCAGCCTGATCGCCGTTGTTGGTCATACCGGCGCGGGTAAAACCACGATCATCAATCTTCTTATGCGGTTTTACGATCCTCAAAGCGGATATATCAGCATTGACGGGCAGAATATAGCCGCCGTTACCAGGAAAAGCCTCCGGCTTGCCTTTGCTATGGTGCTTCAGGAAAGCTGGCTTTTCCACGGGACGGTATTTGAGAACATAGCCTACGGCCTTGAATCTGCGGGTATGGAGGAAAGGGGCGGACTGAACCAAGCGGCGGGTAGTGATCGGGAAGCATCCGTGCGGGAAAAGGTGATTGCTGCGGCAAAAGCCGCCCAGGCTCATAGCTTTATCATGCAGCTTCCCGATGCCTATGACACGATCCTTAGTGAGGACGGCATTAACATTTCAGCCGGGCAGAAGCAGCTTCTTACTATTGCGCGGGCTATGCTGCTCGATGTCCGTATGCTTATCCTTGACGAAGCAACCAGTAATGTTGACACCCGCACTGAACTGCGCATTCAGGATGCCATGCGGCGTCTTATGAGCGGCAAGACCTGTTTTGTCATAGCCCACCGGCTTTCTACGATTCAAAATGCCGACTGTATTCTTGTTATGCAGGACGGGAACCTTGTGGAGCAGGGTACGCATCAAAGCCTGCTGGAGAGGAACGGCGTTTATGCGGGGCTTTACCGGTCGCAGTTTGGGTAGGCGCCGCATGTGGTTTTGCGGTTAATTTTCCAGGCTATTTTATCAAGCTGCTGTTGCGGAGAATGGGTATATTATTTTCTGAGCATCCTTGACGGTTACAGTCGGCGGATACTGAACTGGCGTCTGTGCGACACTATGGAAGGGGTAAACGCCGAGGTACTGGTAACCGAAACCAAAGAACTGTACCCCGAAGCGAAGCATCCCCGGCTGATAAGCGACAACGGTAGCCAGTTCATCTCAAAGGATTTCAAGGAACTGCTGATTATGCTGGAGATTGGCCACACGTTTACCCGGGCCAATCACCCGCAGAGCAACGGGAAGCTGGAACGTTTTCACCGGACATTGAAAAACGAACACACCAGGAGGTCGGCCTATGTAGACGATGCGGATGCCCGCGTACGGATGGCGCTTTGGCTTGCCTATTACAACAGCGAGCGGCTTCACAGCGCGATTGGGTATTTGACACCCGACGATGTATTTTACGGCAGGAAGGAATTACGGATTGCGGTACGCAGAGAAAAATTGTATACTGAAAAATTAACAGACAGGAGTATTGGAAGGCCCAAGCCTCCAACCCCTGACACACCTTATATGCTTGCCCAAAAAACGGCAAGTTCAGCATAAGCAGTACAGTTTTGGATTTGAGTGCGAAAAACGTTGATGAGGGGAAAAAAGGTGCAAATTCGATTAAAAAGATACTCGGCTCGTTGAACCAAATAGCCGTTGGGATTGCGGAGCTTCGCAACGAATACGGGAGCGGACACGGCAAGGATAAAAACTTTCGCGGATTGACACCACGGCACGCAAGATTAGCGGTTGGAAGTGCGGCAAATTTCGTGAACTTTTTATGGGAAACACATACGGAAAAGACTATGAAGCGGGAGGACATAGAAATTTGAGAACGGGGCGGGTAATTATTCTTGACCTATTCGGCACGATACTTCGCGACGTATCGAACGAGTATGAAAAAGGCATTGACTGGCTTTGCGGAGAAATTCTGACGGTCGGTACGACATTTGACTCCGCCAAGAAAGTGGCGGAGGAATATCGCCGCGCAAATATGCTAAATCGGACGACTACGCATAGGGAGGCGATCCTGCAAAAGCAGTTAGAGCTGTTTCGGGAACGAATCGGGTTCAGGGGTGATTTACCGCTTTTGGATATTGAATACGGGTTTTTTACGGCTTCGAGAGTGACCGCGATTGAAAGCGGTTTGATAGAATTATTAAACTACCTGAAAGAGAAAGACTTTTCCGTTTTTGTTATGAGCAATACGATTTTCTCGGCGGGAACGATAATGCGATTGCTCGAAGCGCACGGCATAGGGCAATATTTTAGCGGCGTTTTTACAAGCGGCGATTGCGGTTATAGAAAGCCCGGCAAGAAGTTTTTCGATTACGTTTTTAAGCGCATACAGGAGCAAGTCACGGTTAAGTGCGACGAAGTAATATTTGTCGGCAACAGTTTGGAAAAAGATATGCTCGGCGCAAAACGCTTTTGCTTTAACCGAATATGGTTATCGCCCGATAAGGGCGGCTTCGGCGAGGAATTAGCCGATTGCGCGAGGGTTGAAAACCTGCTTGAATGCAGGGACTATTTAGAAAGCAACTTTTTAAGCGTTGCGGGCATTTCAAAACATTACAGCGTATCCGATGGAATCGGCAATAGAATTGTCGTATATTTGCAGGGGTGCGATCTAAAATGCTACGGTTGCCATAACCAAAGCACATGGAACGAGCTCGAAGGCAGAATTATGAGCGTTCGCAAATTGGTGGTTGAGGTTTCGCTTTTATTATCACATAAGGCAAGAAACGTTACCATTTCGGACGGAGAGCCGCTCACGCAACCTAAGGCATTACAAACGTTACTTATGGGGTTTGGACGCGCAGGCATTGACGTGTGTTTATATACGGGGCGCGAATTTGAGGACGTGCCGGAGGAAGTAAGAAGCAAAATTCATTACCTTAAAACGGGGCGGTTCATACATACGAAAAAGACGACTACAAAGGGTTTTTACGGTTCAATAAATCAACAATTTCTTGAAAAGGGAGTAAACGGAGAGTGGACGAAAAAGGACATATAACAGGTGAGAATGCCGCCGACAGAATGACATACGTCGGCGAGGTTTTCACAATAGGCGAGAGAAAGCGCAAGCAGGATATTCTCGCCAAACTCCCCGAGGCGTGGAGCGCGTTGCATAATGGCGGCGACATTCACATTCACGATTTGGATGCATGGGGTTTAACATACAACTGCTTAGCCGTAGATTTAAGGGAGTTTTTCCCGTATGATCGATTTAGCGCGCTAACCGTCGAAGCAAAAATAATCGGGCTGTTTGATTTTTTGAAAGAGTTTTTGACGAAGCTCGGCAACGAACAATCGGGCGGCATGGCGTTTGCTAACTTCGATATAGAGGTCGCCGAGGTTTTCGAGCGGATCGGCATATCGCTTGAAAATATAAACGATGTGCTTTTGCGGGCGGCGATAACGTCGTTTTACGTTTGGTGCAACAATTCTCACGAAAGAATGGGCAAGGTTAGTTATTACGTTTCGCTTAATATAGGCTTGGCGGAAACGGATTACGGCAAATATATCTGCAAGGTTATACTTGAAGAATTCGCAAAAACCGAGGCGATTATTTTTAAGCCGAATATCATATTCAAAGTGAAAAGCGGAGTAAATGCAGACAAAACGGACGGCGGTTATTCGCTGTTTCAAACGGCGTTAAAGACGACCGCAAAGAAAATGATACCCACATATCTATTGTGCGATGCCGCGCCGAACAAGGATATTGACCCATTCACATTAGCGGTAATGGGTTGTAGGACGCGGGTCGTTGCCGATAAACACCACAAGTGCGGTTCAATCGGGCGCGGAAATATTACGAACGTTTCCATAAACCTGCCGCGCATTGCGCTCGAAATAGACAGAAGCGGCGTTGCCGATAGCGAAGCGCGGGTCGCATATTTTTTAGAGGCGTGGGAAAAACTCGCCGCCACGGTTTCGGGAATTCTCGAAGCGCGATATAAGGCGTTGATTAAAGGGCGAACGGCGGAGGATTTCCGCACGAACCAAAAATATAACCTTTGGTGCGTTCCGTTTGCGGACGGTTCGCTTGACGAGATATTTAAGCACGGAACACTTTCAATCGGGTTCATCGGATTGTCCGAGGCGGTAGAGGTCTTGACAGGAAAAAAGATTCAAAAAGACAACAAAGCGTATGCCGTCGCGGAGCAAATTATAAAACACATGAGAGCGTTTGCAGATAAAAAAGCGCAAGAAACGCGGTTTAATTACTCGCTACTTGCGACAAGCGGCGAGCAATTATCGGGGCGGTTTACCGAGTTGGACGGTAAGCGCGGCTTTACGCATAAAGTTCTTAAAAAAGGCTTTTACACAAATTCGTTCCACATGGAAGTAAACTCGGGGTTGAGCGCGTTCGATAAGATAACCAAAGATGCGCCGTTCCATTCTTATTGCAACGGCGGGTGCATTTCTTATGTTGAATTGCGCGAAGCCCCGATAAATAATACGGTTGCCTTGGAGGAACTAATCACGCATGCGGTCGAGAGCGGCACACATTACCTCGGGTTCAACTTTGATATGGATATTTGCGCGAAATGTGGGGCTACGGGCGTGTTTGATAAATGCACTCAATGCGGTGCGGAGGAAATAATGCGTGTCAGGCGGGTTTCGGGCTACCTTGAAATTGTCGATTACTTTACAAGCGGCAAGAAGAAAGAGGTTAAGAATAGGACGCGCAACCGCATAGAGGATGAGGAGGTCATATAATGCACATTTCAATTGAGGGCTTCGACGGCGTAGGAAAAACGACGGCGGCACGCCTACTTGCCGAGCGTCTTAATTTTACGCTTGTGGAAAAGCCGTTAAAGTATATTTTCGACCCGAACGGTGGCGACGAAAATTATTTGCGTATTCGTGATTACGTCAACGACAAGTCGGCGGGCAATCGCCCGTTTTCGGCTTGCTTTTACGCGCTCGGCAACATTTTTATATACGAGCAGTTCAAGGGGCAAAACATAATAACTGACCGTCATATTCTTTCTAATTACGCTTGGAGCGGTGCGCCGGAGTCAGAGCCGATATTTGACGCTTTGTATAAAACGATTGGTGCGCCCGACTACACGTTTATTATTTACGGCGACACGGAAACGATACATAAGCGTTTATTGAGCCGCGATACTCAGGACTCCGACTTAAAGAAAATATCGAAGTCTGAGGTCGTATACGAAAAAATGACGCGGTTTGCCGACGCGCATAAAATGCCGCACCTTATCATAGACACGAGAGGGAAAACGCCCGAGCAGATAGTCGGGCTTATGGTTGCAAAATTAACCGAGAGGGGCTTAATAGATGGCTGAAAATACTCGCGCACAAGATACGTTATTCATCGATATGAAATATATCGTGCTATACCGCAAGCTCGGCTTCAAAGAGGTTGAATCCGATATTTTTGTCGCGCACTATGGCAAGGTTGAAATCCGCATAGAGGCGGAAGCGCAACGCTTTTTATTTAATGGCACGTGGCATCCGCTTTTGACATACAAGGATATGGTCAAGCTCGAATGCATAGACCGCTTGCTAAAAAAAGGCTATAAAGCCGACAGAATATCGTTTGAGGGTAAATACGATTTAATGTTACTTAGCGATGACGGCGCGATTTTTGCGGGCTTTTTGTTCGATGAGTGGGGCAAGCGATATGACAAATTGCTTGCGAATTTTGCATACGAGAACGGCGGCGAAATCATATTGTATGCCTCGCAACTGTCGGGCGGGCTCATTGAGTATAAGAGCAAAATATATACGGCGAACGGCGTATTTGACCGTGGATTTTTTGAAACCATAGCCGCACTTTATGCGGAGAAATATACCAAGGCGACCGACGGAAACGTTGCTTGTCATAACGCCGATTTTATTATTAACGGCGACGAACTTACAAAATACGTCGGAGCGCAGGCGGATGTTTCTATTCAGCAGGGGATAACCAAAATCGGCACGGGCGCGTTTTGGAATAATACGACGGTCGAAATAATACGCATTCCGGACACCGTAACTTGCATTGCGGGTGATGCATTTGTTTATTGTGATAATTTGCGCGAGGTTGTCATTCCAAAAAGCGTCGAAGTAATAGGCGACAATCCGTTTGCGGGTTGCCCTGAAATAGCAATAAAAAACAATTCCGATTGCTTTATATTAGAGGACGGCGTTCTTTTTGACAAAGAAAAAAAGTGCCTGATACACTACACGCCGTCGAAGCGCGAGGATAAATATATCGTTCCCGAAAGCGTCGAATGGATAGGCAAGCATTCGTTTTATAAGTGCCAAAACCTAAAAACCGTTACGATTACAAAGAACGTCGCTTATATGGGTAATAACGCCTTTTCGGATTGCTCGAACATTTCACTTATCAACAAATCGCCATATTTTCAGTACGAGGGCGGCGTTTTGTATAACGGCGATTATACGCAGGTTTACCATTATTCGCTCGGTTCGGGGGTAAAAGACGTTAAAATCAAAAACGGAGTGCGAACGATAGGACGCAATTCATTTTGGAACGCAAAAGGCGTTGAAGCAATCACAATTCCCGAAACGGTACGGCAGATAGGATATAATCCGTTTGCTTATTGCGTAAATGCGGCGTTCAACGTTCAGTCACCAAAATACGCGACATATAACGGCGTACTCTATTCAAGCGATTTTCGCGAGGTCATTTGCTGTACGGCAAAAGCGGCGGCGGGCGGGACGCTAACGTTACATAGCGATACCATGAGCCTTGGGCGTAACGCATTCACGGGTTGCGAAACGCTACGCAAAATTACGTTGCCGCCGTCGCTTAAAACAATTTCACGCGGAGCGTTTTCGGGTTGCATTAGTCTTGAAGAACTTCAAGTGCCGAAAAGCGTGGAGTTTCTCGGCGACTGGGCATTTAATAATTGCACCGCACTAAAAATTGTAAAACTACCAAAAGGATTAAAAGTTGAGCAAAACGTTTTTAAAAACTGCTCGGCTGAGGTGATATGGTTTTGAACAGGAAAATCAAAGTTCTTCAAATCGGCGGTAACACGCAAAAGAACGGGATTACCACGTTCCTCCTTAGCGCACACAGGAGGATGCGCGAGGATTTCACGTTCGTTTTTATCAATACCGCTTTTCGTGTCGCCGACGAGGAAGTCGCAAAAGTGATATATGAGTTAGGCGGCAAGATATATCACTTGCCGTGCGCTAATTCGGCGGCGGAAATTGAAACCGAATTAAAAGAGGTACTACGCACCGAACAGCCGGACGCGATACACACACACTATTTTTATTCAAACGGCGATTATATGCGCATTGCATTTGATTGCGATATTCCTATAAGGATTTCGCATTGTCATAACGACAAGAGCAAGTTCATTACCGACGAGCAAAAAGCGATAGTGGCACGGTCACGGCAACTAATAGAAAAATACGCAACGACAAAGCTCGCAGTTTCTAAAAATGCGGGCAAATTTCTATATGGGAATTACTCGTTCGACATTTGTCACGCCTCGATTGAAACGGATAAATTTTACCCGATTGACGAAGCAGACAGTCTGTTTGACAAGTATAAACTCGATAAAAAATATAAATATTCGCTGTTTGTCGGGCGGTTTGCGCCGCAAAAGAACGTTGAGTTTTTTATTGAGATATTCAAAGGCTTGCAAAATAGAAAGCTGATTATGGTCGGCGGTGGAGAGGGTAAACCCGCATTCATAGAACGGATTAAGTCGGCGGGTATAGCCGACAAATTCATATTTATGGGCGACACCGACTTAAACGAATTATACAACATAGCGGACTCGTTTTTGTTGCCGTCGTTATACGAGGGCGCGAACCTTACGCTTGTCGAGGCGCAATGCGCGGGAACGCCGTGCTTTGCCTCCGATACATTAGGCGGGGAATCGAATTTAGGTGGGGTTACATTTTTGCCGTTAAAAGCGGAAGCGTGGATTGACGCGTTAAAGACGGCGGACAGGTTACCACGAGTTAGGAAAGTAAACTTTGCCGCATTCTGCGCCGATAACACCGCCGCCCGCTTATTCGGGTTGTATTCCGATAACCGCAATTTAAGTGAAAGGTATATCGCGCTTGCAAAAGAGTATATGCTCGGAAGCGCGGAGCGATACGGTAATAGAACGAAAGTTGCGATGTATTTCAAACGGGCGCACGAGTTCGGCAACCCTCGCGGGACATTTTATTACGCGTTGCAATACTTCGAGGGTTCCGGCGTAGATAAAAGCATTCGGACGGCGGAAAGCCTCGTTAAAGATATTGGCGGAATTGTAGAGCAAGCGGCGCAGGACGGTAAGCCGGAATATATAGTTATACTTGCCGATATGTATTCATTCGGACTCGGAAAGCCGCAATCATTCACGGAAGCGTTCAATTACTATACCAAAGCCGCCGAGTTAGGCAACGCGGAAGCGATGTGCGACCTTGGGTATATGTATTCGGTCGGGCAAGGCGTAAATAAGGATTTGGCGAAGTCGTTTGAGTGGTACAAAAAGTCGGCTGACTTAGGATATTTACATTCGATACGCGATGTGGGCGTTTGCTATTACGAGGGCGCAGGCACGCCGCAAGATTATACGGAAGCCGTGAAGTGGTTTAAGAAAGCGAGCGCACAAAACTATTCTCACGCAACCTGCGATTTGGCGTTGTGCTACCTAAACGGCAACGGCGTAAAAAGAGATTTGAAGCGGGCGGCGGAATGCTATTTGCTTGCGATAAAGCAGGATAGAGTGCGGGCGATACGCGACGTTATAGCAAATTGCATTGACGTTAAAGAATTGCTTAGCGGCGGCAAAATTCTATATGCAAAACGCGATACTTTGGACGTTATCGACGAAAACGTTATGGTTGATAACACAATAGTCATAAACAAACACATTAGGAATATTGACCCTTCGGCGTTTTACAGCCATACAAATATTACGAAGTTTTTCGTTGAAAAGGATAACGAAAACTACAAAGCATACGGCGGGGTTCTTTACTCAAAAGACGGTACAACACTGATAAGATTTCCGTTAGGGTCGCTCATTAGCGAATTTGCGATACCCGAACACGTTAAACATATCGGCGCGCACGCATTCCAAAACTGCCGCAATTTAGCGGCTGTGCGGTTGCATAATGGCATAGTTACGATAGGCGACAGCGCGTTTGATGATTGCAAAAACCTTTCGGGAATCGTTTTGCCGCCGTCGATTGAGGCAATCGGTGGGTGGGCTTTTCACGGCTGTGATAAAATAGAAAGAGTGCATATTCCCGCGAGCGTAAAAACAATCGGAACTTACGCATTCGGCTCATGCGAGGCACTCGGCGAAATTACGGTGGATGCTAATAATAAAATCGTTGCGGCAAGCGACGGAAATTTATACTCAAAAGACTTTTCCGTCATATTGCAATACGCGATAGGCAAGTACGAAAAACTATTTGCATTACCCGCTTCGGTTAAAGAGATAGCGTTTAGAGCGTTTTCGGATGCGTTTAATTTGGAGTACATAGATGCGCGTTCGGCGGCGGCGATAGAGGGAAAAGCATTTTATTACTGTACAAGTCTCAAAGAAATTCTGCTGATCCCCGAATGCAAAATAGACGGTGAAAACGCGTTCGGGCATACGGCGGAGGACTTTAAGATTATACACGGTTCACACGGCAGGATGCTCCTTCTTGCGGACATTCACGGTCATTTGCGGTTAGATTTTCTTGCAAATAAGATTGATGAGTTTTCGCCGACGGTAAACGATGTTATTATTATACTCGGTGACGCGGGCATTGTTTGGCAGACACCAATGCGCGACGACATACGCAAGTTCTATATGGGGCTTCCGTGCGACGTTCTATTTTTAGACGGCAATCACGAAAATTTTGACCTGTTGAATAGCCTGCCTCGGTCGACACGATACGGCGGAGCGGTTCACGAGGTCTTGCCTAACGTATTTCACCTTATGCGCGGCAACGCCTATTTAATAAACGGGCATAAATATTTTGTTTTCGGCGGGGGATATTCGATTAAACGCGAAACGAATTCTTCGCCCGTGCAGGTTTGGGAGGAGGAGTTGCCGAGCGATACCGAATATGCGGCGGGCATAGATACGTTAAAGTTAAACGATAACCGCTTTGATTACGTTCTAACGCACCAAGCCCCCAAGAGCGTGCTCGATAGCATAGCGCACTATTACGCGCCCGCCGAGGCGGAACTCGTAAACTACCTTGAGGGTATAAACGCGGCGGCAACCTATAAAGGGTGGTATTTCGGGCATCTACATAAGGATTTCAAGCAAGGAAAGTTTATTAGCCTTTACGAAAAAAGCGAGGTGATAGAATGACGTTTGACAAAGATTTCATATACAATATTCTGCACAGCCACGACGAGCAAGGGGCGGCGGAGGCGGTGTTTGATAACAAAAACTTCCTGTACGATTACAACGAGGTACAGGAGTTGTATTTTGATATTGCGCACAACTACTTCGTATACCTCGCGGGAGTCACGGGACTGAATAAAACAAAATTACTTCGCAAAATTGTCGCTGATTTAAGAGATAGCGGCATTGCAAAACAAGATATAATTTATGCCGATTTTGAGTTGCCTTTCATTCGCGAGCTGTCTATTTCGGCAATCGCGGACTTTTTTCCGCAGGGAACGGACAAACCGTTATATCTTGTCATAAACGAAATCGGTTTGAAAGGTGATTTTTTCGCCGAGGTTCAAAAGCTGAGAGCGACCCGCCCGAACATAAAGTTGCTTGCGTCGTGCAGTATTCCGTTTTTGGTATACGAATACTTGCAAGATAATCCCGACGACTATTCAAAGGTTGTCGTACTTTCGCCCAAGAACGGCTCGAACATTAAGAGCGAATCTGACACCTTCGGCGTTTACGGCAACTTAAAATACAACATTAAAAACGGTGTTTGCGAAATAAAGGGGATGACGAAAGAGGGTAAACTTCAACACCGTCACGTTATCCCGTCGGAGATTTGCGGATTTCCCGTAAAGATAATTGCAAGCGGGGCGTTCCACCACCGAAGCGAGCTTACCGAAATCGAGCTACCGGACACGATAGAATATATAGGCGATTACGCTTTCACGCGGTGCGATAATTTAAGCGAAATCAAGTTACCGAAGAACCTCGCATACATAGGCGATTGCGCGTTTTTAGGCGCAACAAAACTGCTGGCGATAACGGGCGGCGGTAACGTAACGCATATCGGCTGTTCCGCGCTTTACGCGACGGCGTGGCTTAACAATCAAGCGGGCGACAATGTAACATTAGGAAAGGTTCTTTATAAGTATAGCGGCAAACAAAAATTGGTCGTTATTCCCGCCGCCGTTTCAGTATTAGGAAGTTATTCATTCCACGATACGGGCATAACGGGAATAGATTTGTCGCGGATTAAAAGTATAGAGGAGGGCTGTTTTTTCGGCTGTAAAACGCTATCGACGGTCAAAGGCTATAATGGTGGCAACATAGGCGCATTCGCTTTTTATGATTGCCGTTTGCTCGGCAATTTCGGCACTACCATCGTTACAGCGGGCAAACACGCTTTTTATAATTGCGCCGAACTAAAAGAGGTGGTGTTTGATAACGCCGAATTAGGCGCGGGCTCATTTGAAAATTGCGATAATTTAACCGCCGTAAGCGGTAACATAACGACGGTCGGAAACTGCGCCTTTTATAAGGCTTCAATAATGAAATCGGATTTGGAAGGAGCAAAGACAGTCGGCGAGTTTGCGTTCTATACTTCGCGGCTTAACGAAATATTGTTAGCCGCCACACAGGACATCGGGCGATATGCCTTTGCGCATATAGAAGAATTGCGGGAGGTTTATTTGCAAAGCCAAGCGGTTATCGGCTCGGGCATTTTCTGCGGTTCGGACAATATCGTCCGTGCTGAGGTGTCAGGAAATTACTCGCTGAATTACTACTTCGGCTACGATCCTCATATTGAAAAACTTTCGGTACACGGTGATTGTTGCGATAATTTTTGCCGCAATAATAACGTACTTAAAGAGGTTTCTGTTTTTAACGGTAAAATAGGCAATTGGGCGTTTTATAACAACGCAAATTTGACGGCGGTCAAGCTCCAAAAATGCAACGGTATAGGCGCGTGGGCTTTTGCGTACTGCGGCGGATTACAAAATATTCTCATACCCGAAAGCGTTAGTCATATTAAAATGAACGCTTTCCGTTACTGCCGGAAGTTGGCGAAAATAGAATTGCAATCGGCAACGCCCGTTACATTCGGCGCAAACGCTTTTTACACGACCGCAGAGGCAAAGGAAATACTCGTCATAGATAGAAAGCCGTATTTGAGTATTCTTATTTGGCAGGAGTATAAAAACAACCTGCGAGTTTCGGATTTTTCGGCACGGCATAAAAGCGCGATAGCGGAGGCTTCAGCTAACATTGGAAAGACGTTTAAGGTTACAGTGGATAGGCCAGTCGGCACGGAGCACCCGAAGCATAGAGGCTTTCTCTATCCGATAAATTACGGATATATTGTCGGCTTAGTCGCGGGCGATAATAAGGAGCAGGACGTTTATATAATTGACAGCACCGAACCGCTCGCCGAAGCCACGGTAAAAATAATCGCCGTAATTTTCAGAAAGAACGACGACGAAACGAAATGGGTCGGCATTATCGGCAACGGCAATTATACGAAAGACGAAATAAAAAACCGCATCGCCTTTCAAGAGCGATATTATGACATTGAAGTTCTTGGAGGCAAAAATGTTTGAAAAATTAAAAGGAAAAGTCATTTTTGATGCCCCGAATTCGGAAGCGGAATTCGATTTGTGGTGCGATACGCTCGGAGAGGACAAGTATGGGTTTCTTTTGGATAGTATTCTAAAAGCGACAAGTGACAAGCCGATTAGCGTGAACGATTTATTCAATTGCGCAAGATATGAAAGTCGCATAGCGAGCATTTTATATTCTGTCTTTCGGTTCGCGGAGCTTCATTATAGGCGCATAATAATTCAATACGCGTCTGAAAAAATCAATACGGGAAATACGATTGAATCGCTATTGCGTTGCATAAAAAAGCCTAAGGAATAGTTCAATAATAACTTGAACAGTTGGTTTAAATATGCTACAATGTTTTCGTCAAACAAACGAGGAGTGAAAGCAGTGATAGCAGAACGAATTCAACGAATGATACCGCTATTGGACGAACGGCAAAAGCGGTTATATTTGGCGAACGAAGCAATGTCGTATGGACGTGGGGGCGTCAGTCTGGTAAGCCGCGTTTCCGGCATGTCCCGAACCGCCATAACAAAAGCGGTCGATGAACTTAACAATAATGACAAAATCGACGGGAAAACACGCCGAAGCGGCGGCGGGCGCACATACGCCGAGGCGAATCATCCTGACATTGAGGAGAAAATCCTT
>JAISQR010000186.1 GCA_031274035.1 Treponema sp.
TAATTCGGAATTTGGGCGCATTTGCGGCGTAAAACGCCGCAAACCGGGCTTTTCGCTCCAATCTTTTGGCTAACGCCAAAAGGATTTCCGCTTCAATCCCTTGCGCGCCCCGGGGGGGGCAAGATATTAAACAGGCTCTTAAGCGGACTTAAGATTGTTGCCGAGGAGGCGATAGCGATGGCAGCGCAGACGATGTTGGATTTCACGAAAGAAGAGATAGAGTGGTTCAGAAACGAGAGCAAACTGAAGTATGAGCTTGACTTGCGGGAAACGATATTTGATGCGCAGGAGGAGGCTCGTGCCGAAGGCCGCGAGAAGGGTTTAGCTGAAGGCCGTACCGAAGGTTTAGCCGAGGGCCGTACCGAAGAAAAACTACAAATAGCCCGGAACCTGAAACAGATGGGGCTTTCGGATGCCCTGATAGCTTCCGCGACCGGCCTTTCCCCCGAAGATATACAGCGGGCGCAGGAAACCCAAAACCCCGGTTGACCGCAAACGGCCCGGCGTGGCGGAAGTCCCGCCCTTATGCGCCGGCAGCCCGCCGAAAGGCATGCCCTGAGGCGGCTCTGCGCCCGGCTTTTAACAAATTATTCATAATATTACCCACTATTAATGCTTGCTTTTTTGTGAAAAAAGCCGTAAATTTATAGCAGCGTTTGTTACCGGTAAAAACCGGCCGGCGGCAGCGGAAGGCCGTTGCCGACCGCCCGGGCGTCCCGGATAACGCTTTTTCGGGGTTTCCCGAAAAACGCGGCGCCGTCTTTGGCCGCATGCGCCGGAAGCCCGGCGGGCGTATAAAAGTATTGTAGAATTTAGGGAGGAAACCTAAAAATCGTAAAATCGCTTGACACATTCGGAATCCCTGTTCTATAATGGTTAGCGAAGCATAAAAGGGGGCCGTAGGCCTGCCTAAATATTTTATTTTGGAGGATAGGTTTAATGAAAAAGCTTATTATCCTTGCACTCATGGCTCTACTGGCCGGCGGCGTTACCTTTGCGGAGGTAACTTTCGGCGGTTTTATAGAGTACGAAACAGCGTCCAGTCTTGACGCAGGCGACAAAGCTGCTGCCAACGACGGGGCAAACTACGGGCGCTACGATGGTGATATTCGCCTGATAGCGAATATCAAGGCCGACGAATACAACACCGGCGTTATCCGGGTTCGGCAGGCAGGAGCTAACCGCAGTAACCTTATGATCGACAACGCCCATGCCACAACCGATGTCGGTAAATTGTTTAGCCTTCCTATCGGCTGGAAGTCCCAGATTGGTTTAAATGAATGGGCCTTTGCCCCTGTAGGCAACCTGAAATGGGACACCCTGCACAGAATCCTTCAGCGCGCCTCTGACTATGACTATGATGCTACCAAGGCCCCTGAGGGAAATGATGGAAACCACACGACTTATTACTTTGACACCAAGATCTGGGGTCTCAAGGAAAGCTTTGTTTTTCAGGATGTGTTTACCCTCAACGCCTTCTTCTCCCTGAACGGTTCTTCAGTGGATACTGCTAGTAACGGTCAGTCTGGCAATGACTGGGGATATTCCAAGCTGCGCGATTTCTATATTGACGGCGTTTTCTCCCAGGCCGCCGGCCCCGGCAAACTTTCTATTGAAGTTGCCTACATGCTGTTTACCAGTGGTCTTTCCAACGGCGCAACAGGCGCTGCTCCCGCAGGGACAAACAGCGCTGTAAGACCTTGGGACGATTTGGAGAAGAATTATGGTTTCGGTGACGGCACCTTGTTGCTTGCCCTTGGCTACGGCGGTTTCAAGCTGCAGGATGATCTGAGCCTTGATCTTGGCGCGGCTTATTACCTGCCCCTGAGCAAGGCCAGCCCCTCGGCTTACGGCGTAAACGCCCAGCTTAATGTTGGCAAACTCGCGTACGTCCTCGTTGGTCTGCAAGGGTATCCCGACGCTAATGAAGATAGCGGATGGGGTGCTAAAGATGGTACTTATAAGAGTAAGGAAGATGGTAGGCTTTTTAAGGGTGAAATTTTGCATAACATCCGCATTGGCGCCGGCGTAACTCCTGTTGAGTTCCTGAGCATTGACGCGGGTGTTCTGCTCTATATGGGCAATGACAAAATTTATGATAAAGATGGTACTGCCGCTGCTAACCTTCAAGACCGTGAACTGCTGAATACCCTTGATATTTCCGCGGCCCTGAAAATGGGTAAAGCGGAATACCGCCTTGGCTACCTCTTTGTTCCCGACAACGACATTTCCATTGATCCTTTTGCCGGCGGCGACAACAACGTTGAAATTGTCCGGAAAGCTCTCTACTTCAAAGCGCGCATTTCTTTCTAAGCCGAACTTTAGCGTATGATTACCCCCGCTCAGGCGGGGGTTTTTTATTGGCAGGCGCCGGTTTAATACCCCGCAATTAAATGCGTATTTGGAGAATTATTACGGGGAGTTATGTGCAATTTGGGCAAAATTTGTGAAAACATATAAAAAAATAGACTATTGACATTATGAATGAAAAGTTTTATAATAAAATATCAATATTGTAGGAGGATTTTATGCAAAATGCAACTTATGGAATGTATAAAAACGGGCAAATAATTTTTGATGAGCCTGATGTTAATATTGATAATTCACGTGTTCTTGTGGTTTTTTTAGATGAAGAACCACAGAAATCAGAAATTGCGGATTTTTTTAAATTATATGGACCATGGGAAGATATCCGTGATGTTGAAACTATTATTTCGGATATACGAAATAGTAGGATTTCAAAGGCTGATATTATATTATGAAATATCTATTGGATACAGATACTTGTATTTATTTTCTTAATCAAGAAAAATCAATCATCGAAAAGATGAATATCATCCCTATTGATGATATGACAATATCAATTATAACCATTGCCGAATTACAGTTTGGTGCCTTTAATTCACATAAGATTGTAAAAAACTTGGAAAGG
>JAISQR010000196.1 GCA_031274035.1 Treponema sp.
ATATGCTGGACCGAGGCGGTCTTATCAATCAGCCAAAGGATAAAATCGGGGTAAAAGCCGGAATTTTCAAAAAACCCAATGCCGGATCGGGCCTTGTTCCGGATAAGGTACATTTCGTAAGCGGCAAGTTTCGGATTTTCGGTACGGCAATGTTCAAGTTTTTTCACAAACGCACTTTCGCTGTCGTTGAGGGGAATCGGTTTTATTACTATTTCCAGATCTTCGGCTATTTTAAGGAATGGATGATAGAGGCCGTAAGATAAATCGTAGACTTCAAATCGGCACCAAGAAAAATTAAAGGATAAAAATTTCCCTTTTTTGTGCGCGTTATTCAAGGCGCGGACCAGATTTTCAAATTCCGCGACATAGGCCTTGTCGGTCTCCTTATCCCCCAGAAGAACTTCGTAATTTTCTATAAAGTTGGGATCATCCTCTTTAAGCGGGACATATCGCAGCCGTTCAGATTCCCAGGCGTTGCGGACAATCGAATATTCTTTATCAAGATTCTTTTTAAGCAGCCGTAGTGCGTATTCCTGAAAGCGGCGTATATCCGCAAAGGACTGAGGGACCGCAAGAGAAGGAGGAATAAATAATTCATACCAGTCCGTGCGGGACAGCAGGTCCTTGATATGATCTTTGGGAATAACAGCGTTGTGGTATCCGCGCGCGTTTTTGTATTCGACCAGTTCGGCGTATATGGCGTCGCAATCAAAGAAACAGGCGTATTTTTGCGGCGCTCCGCTTTTTGTTTTTTCTCCGGCGGGTTTTTCTTTTCCGCCGCCGACCGATCTTTCCGCCTCCAGGCTTGTGTAGCAATCCAGGGTTACTATATACCCGGCCTTCTCTCCCCAAACGAAGGTATTCGCCTGTTTCAGGTAGCTTGTTCCATCGGGCAGGGAAAGTTTTTGGAGTTTTTTGTTTTTAAACTGGGTGTTCTTGAGCACCGGAATAAACCGGGGGGATGAAATTGTTTTTGACGGAGGCAACCCTTCGTTTTGAAGAAATTCATTAAACTGCTGCATATAATTTGCTTTAACGCCGAAGATATTCAGAGTCTCTATATAGGGAAGATGCGGCGGCGGTTCAAAACCCAGTATGTTTTTTTTCATGGCGGAACTGCGCTTTAACGATCTCCTATAACCCCACAGGCGCACCCCCCGGCCAAAAAGCTGAATGATTTCCGACCCTTCGCTTTGGCCCACATACATAAGCCCCATGGTGGAAACACGGTAACAGTTCCAGCCGGTGCTGAACTTCTTTGAACCGATGAGTATGTTGATGCTCGAATCCTGTTTTTGCAGGCCGGTAAAAAGCGAATGGGTAAAGGGATTTAAGCCGGTTTCAAGACCGCTGCGCAGGCAGAGATTCATCAGTTCTCTTGAGTCTCCGACATTGATTAGGCCAAAGGGAATTTCCGAATTCCCCGCGGTCAGGGCAATTTCGCCCTCAATTTTTGAGTTGATAATACGCAGGGCGGAACCGGGCAGGGCGTCTCCAAAAACTTCTTTCAGGCTATCGCCGTATATGGCAGCGGCGGCGTCCGGCGTGATGGTAAAGCCGTATTTATCTTTCAGATAGGGAAACGAACCGGCAAAGGCTTCCGTATCGCCGTAACGCAGACCCGCGCCGCCGGACAGGACCGCTTGTACCGCTTTTACGGATTGGCCGCCGGAATTTTCCATAAAGCGTTTGAGGAACAGCAGGACGCTTACCACATCGGATACTTTTTCCCGGTTTTCCGTGCGTACCGCGTTTACGGTGGAACCGGCAAATACCAACAGTGGGTTTTCAATAAAGAATTCATGGAAGCCGTCCCGTTTGGAAAAATCGCGGTAAAGCAATTTTTGCTGATAGAACACCAGAAGACAGGCGGTTAAGTAATGGTACAATATCTTCTCGTTGGCGGCGTCGGGAAGATTCAGTATGTTGTAGTCTTTGCCGTAACCATCGGCGTAAAAGTATTTATAGGAATAATCGAAGATGATACATTTAGCATATTCGGTCCGCATCGCGGTTTTGTTGTTTCCGGCAACGGCCTGTCCAAAGGTGGCGGAATACTCAAAGGAGAAGCCGGAAGCGCAGAGCCGGCGGCGGTAGTCCATCCATTTTTCGCCCGAAGCGCCGGTATGACCTTCGTCAACAAAAAGAATGTTGGTGTCGCCGAAACTTTCTACAGCCACCGTTTCCTCGCCGCTTTGTTCGGCCAGCTTGGTTACTTCTATAACGCCGATCTGATCGGAAAACAGGCTGCCGTTTTTATCAAAGCGGGCGGCGTCAATTCCGGCTTTGTTAAACTCCGCAAGGTGCTGTTCCGACAGGCCTTCGTTCGGCGTAAGAAGGAGATAATTTTCTTTATGTTTTCTGTCGAGGTAATACCGTGCCTGTAAAAGATTGATATGGAGCAATATAGTTTTTCCGCTGCCGGTAGCGTTCCAGACGGCGATCTTATTCAAATCGCTCACGGCGTACTCGAACAGTTCCGCCGCGCAGCCTGCCTCCTCGATTTTATACTGAAACAGGCGCGCGTATACATTCAGGTCTTTGCACAGTTCCTCACGGTCCGTCACATAGCGGTCAAGGTAGTATTCTGTGAACAGCAGGGTAAAATACTGAAAGTACTTTAGCTTTATTTTTTCGCCGCCCGCGCGGGTGCGGTTTATGGCGGCAAGATGTTTAACGATGTTTAGGTCATATTCCCGTATCCTGCCGCGGTCTATCCGGCGTCTTGGGCTGCCTTCCAGAAAACTTTTCAAAAAACCGGATTGACCGTCGTAGACTTCCTCAAGGCTTTCATCCTGGAATTTTGAACTCAGGCCGCTTATGCCGCCGGCAATGCCGAACTGCTCAAGGAGATAATTGAATAAAACAAGTTTTTTGTCGAAGCTGATCTCCGGGCGATCCGTTCTCTTTTTAGCCATGATAACCTCTAAACCGCGCGGCGTATAGCCGTGCAATTAAATTGAACATAAAATGAAATTTCATGGCTATTCGTTAAACATCCTGTTTTTAAACTCAGGTTCGATCATGCGTACTTCAAAGGTTTCACCGGCGGCCTTTTTATTGGCTATGGTATTGTCGCCGTTGATATAAACTTCGTCAATGGCGGAAAAGTCTATTTCTTTGCGGAGACGGACAAAGTATTTTTCAAGGCTTGATTCGTCCTTGTCCGTTTTTCCGGCGATAACACGCCAAATGACCAGGGCCTTCTTGCCATTGGGAAGGGTTCCTTCCACACTCTTAAAGCCCGGCGCCGTTCTGAATTTCTTTACTTCCAGTCCCAGCAGGTAGTTAAAGGTTTCCACCAGGTCTACGGCCTTTTCTTTTGTTTCGTTATGCTCGGTAATTTTAAGCTGATACTCAAAGGGATTTTGAAACCGGTCAAGATTAAGGAGGCTGCCTGAGGATTCGGTGTCAAGCATGTAGTTGACAAAATAATCATCAAATTGAAAGTCTTGCGCGCGGTCATGGGTTTCATCGGAAAGGGCGATATTGTTAAGGGTGTCTTCGTAGCTTTCCAGACGGAAGTACTTTATTATTTGAGAAACGCCGGTAGTGCGGTTCACCGGTTTGCCATCTCTCCATTCCTTTGCGTAAACAGCTTTTTGTATGCGTGGTTTGGTAACCGTGTTAAAATATTCGCCCATTTCAACAAGGATGTATTTGCGGCCGCCATCGTCATCGCGGTTAAGGTTAATAACCGCGTGGCCGGTTGTGCCGGAACCGGCGAAGTAGTCCAAGACTATATCGTCGGGCATAGTGTTACAAACTGTTATACAATCCATCTCCGCATATACGGATTTAGGAAATAAAAACAATCTATTCTCACCAAATAAATTTGTTAATAAATTTGTTCCATGAGAACCTGCCGCATATTGCGGCTTATCCCACCAGGTATTAGGAAGTGAACCTTCGTCATTATAATAATTGCGGCGATAGAGCTGAATATCATTGCCTTTTATTTCAATTTTAATATGTTCGGGGTTCTCTGTTATACGTTCAATTCCCCATTTCCATACTTTTTCTTCCCCCGTGTCGGATACCGGTAAAATTTCAACCTCACCCGATTTAAGTTTATCCTTGACTTTCCAGCCGTTAATACTACTGTCCCATACCATTTTTGGAATACGAAAAGTGGACTTTCTTATGTCTACATAAATAGGGTAAAATTGTTTTGGTCTATCAGTATGGTTTGAGTCGGTTCCTGTTTTGCGAAAGTTTTCCCACAAAAACATACTGCCCTTTTCATCTTTTTCAGAATACCGGTCCTTCTGTTTTTGAGAATGTTCAAGCCGTCCTACAGATTTTAATTTATCACCTTTAGTTGTAAACAAGGCGTATTCGTGGTTTATTGCGAAACCTTTTACGGTTGATCTTCCCTGCGGATTATTTCTAATAGTAATAATTCCTTTTATGCTGTCATTCCCAAATTGACGTTTCAATAAAATGGACGCATTATCTTTTTCATAATCATCAATTGTTAAACAAAGCATACCATCTTCAGGTAATATTTTTTTGCCTAATTCCAGTCGTGAATCCATCATACTTAGCCATGATGAATGCTTGAACCCGTTTTTATATAAAATTTCAGATGCATCAGCGTTATACGGGGGATCAATATATATACATTTTATTTTCCCTCTGTATTTCTCTTGCAGCAAATTCAACGCCTGGAAATTTTCGCTGTGTACCAAAACCCCATCCGTCTTTTCGTCTAAATCATCAATCGACGCGATAAGAGCCTCCGTGAAGTTCCGCGAAAAATGCCTGGTATCAACAATAAGATTTTGATGGGCCTTTAAGAAATCAATGCCGGGAGGATCCGTCCATTGTTCGGCAAGTTCCAATTCCCCGCTGCTGGTAATTTTATCAATGGCATACAACTCTATCCATTCCCGCGCCTGGGCCTTATTGGCGCGGATTTCCTCATAAAAGAATTCGGGGATTCTGTCCAGGGTTATGCACCAGCCGCAGCTTACGACAAACTTCTTTTTTAACCAGAGCTTTTTCTGGAAATTTTCTATTTGTGCAAGGAAATCTATGATAATTTTCCCAACCTGTTTTACCGCCTTTACCTTTCCAAAGTTTTTATCTATGTCTTTTTCGCTTTCCGTATCAATGTCGTCAAGATGGATTATTTCGTTCTTTATATAAAAATCCAGTTCCCGGCTTAAAAAACCTTTAAGGTCTTTGTGGATAAAATAATCAAAAGTATTCTTGGCGGCATAGGTTTCAAGGTGTTTTTGAAGAAGGGTTTTTGACTTTTTTGGATCGCTCGAAGGCAGGATCGCAAGGAGAGAAAGCCATTTGGTAAAACGAGAACTTATCGCTTCACGGATAGTTTTATAATTTTCATCGGACCATTTCTTTTTTTCCGTGGGAATGTCATACACAAAGCGGATGGTTAATTCGCCGTGATCCGCGCTTTCCTCGATAGTTTTTATGTCCGGCTTCTCTTTGGACGGCCGCCACAGCATAAACTCCCGCTTGGAATTGCCGTTTTCCTTGTTGTTGTTCTGCTCGGAGTTGGCGTCTACGATGCGGAAATGAACGGTCCTGCCCTCGTCTGTAAAACTATAATCTTTAAAGTTTTCGGATGTCTTGATATAATACTGATCCTGGTTTGCCCAATAGAGATTGACTTCCTCGCCTTCGTAGGGAATGGCATAGACGCCTTCCTTATAGCGGCGCTTGGATATAAAATCGCCTTCCTC
>JAISQR010000283.1 GCA_031274035.1 Treponema sp.
ACGGGAGAATGGGCATAATGAGCCCCTTCCCACCTGATATGGGGAAGCAATTTAGGCTGCCCTCCTGAAACTTACATCGTTTTTTGCTGAAGCCCCACAGGCTCCTAGCAGCCTGTTGCGCTTCGCGCAACAAACTCCTAGCAGGTTTTACTCTATATATCTTTAAGAATTTGCTCCATTTTCTGCCGGTATTTTTTCCGTATCGTATAGAGGGTTGAATCCACCGTTCCTTTGGATATTCCCAGAACATTGGCAATCTGCTGATTCGACGGCGCAAGTTTAACTCCGGCAAGCCGCTTTCTCATTTTTTCAAGCCGGCATCTTGCCTGATAGAGCCGTTTTTTCATTCTTTCATAGTAATGTGTAGATGTATCAATCATATTCAGCCGTTTTTCATAGGAAATACAACGGTAATATTGACTATGGATGCGTTCCTTGAGATCCCTCAGTTTCTCATCATGGTAAAGTCTCTGTTCCTGTACGGCTTTCACTATCTCGGACAATTTGTCTTTTTCTATTCCAAGAGAAGGGGCAATGCGGGTAAGGTAATCTTCGGATATAAAATAGTAAGATTTTAGGAGAAGCACCATAAGCTGCCGGGGATTATCAGATATTTTTTGAGGGTGGGGCTGTACTTCAGGATAATCCGGTTCGCTGTCATAAACCTCGGAATTTTCTGTTACCGCCTTCCAGCAGGAATATTCGACAGCCCGGCGCCCCATCTCTTTAAGCAGGTATTCCTTCATTGACCAGCGGATTGTGGTACTGATATAGGTATCAAACGATGCTCCCGTTTCCTGGTATGTCTCAATGCTGCGGCTTAGGCGCGGATAAAACCAACACATAAAATCTATGCATTGTTCCTTGCTCCATTCAAAGGTACTGAAGTAGTCATAATTGTCAATAATACATTGAAAAATTTTCTCCTCAAATTCCTTCTTTGAAAAGTGTCCTTCCCTGTATTCCAAGTACAATAAATTAAGGGAATGGTTATTCTCCTGCATTTAAAACTCCTTTACGATGGTATAATCGGAATAAGGAGGTGAAAATGCAGAAATGCTTTAATCAATATGACAGTTGTCATATAAAAAAAGTGAAGTATTTGAAATATGTCATATTTTGTTATAGCTTTGGCCTACGCCGTAAGGAATTTATTCCCATTAAGGCGTAGCAGCCTGAGGACACTTCGTGTCCGATTGCACTTTGGCGGATTTTTTGCTCAGTGCGCCTTTGGCTTGGCGCACCTTCATGCAAAAAATTCGATTATCGGGGCTCCGCGAACCGGAGGTTCGACGGGAATTTGCCCGGACGCGGCCTTCATTCGCTATCAAAGATAGTTTTGCCCAGAGACGCGGCATTGGGATCAATACCCGAGCGGTATTTTTCCAGAACCTTCTTTTCTTCATCCAGAACCTTGAAAGAATAGACCGTGTTTCCGCTTTCGTCTATTTCCACATCGGGTACCGAATAGCCCCCCATTTCTTTGAGCACCCGGTCCCGGGCCGCGGCTATGTTCCTGGGCCTGCATTCAGCGGCGGAACTGTCTATATCCTTTACTTCAACCCTCAGAGGGTTTGACCATATCCGGCTGAAACCAAGCCGTTTAAGATTACCCGTCTTAATGGCTTCATTCTCCTTTTTTTCAGTAAAGAAGCGGATAGCGGGAATAAGCCAGAAGAGAACCGAAAAGACAAGGGGCACAAGGCCAAGCCCTATGGCGATGAAAGGGAGGGGGTTCTGAACGATAATTTCTAAGAGTTTATAGGTAATGCCGTAAAGGTAGGAACCCTCGAAGGGGACGCCCTGAAGAATCTGTCCGGTTTGGAGGGCGTTATAAAAGAAATAGCCCCCAAAGAGCAGATTAACGCTATTGATAATGCCGAACCAGACATTCATACTCTTTTTATTTTTTGAAAAGCGTTTGAGCTGTTTAATGGGGGAAGATGAACCGGGGAAGGAACGATCCCTGGTATCCGTGCGGAGGAGGATTTCATTAAAACGGTAGAGAATGGTTCCTTCTTCGCTTGCCTCTGGAGAGCCTCCGTATTCGGCGCAGAAGCTCAGAATCGCCTCTTCCGCTTCCGCAGGCCCCATTCCGGTAAAGCTCATAAATTCCGGCAGGCTTATAAGGCCCCGGTGCGCCTGAATAAAGGCGATCAACGCCCGGTTTTCACGGGCCGTCCAATCCTTGTTGGGATCATCCTCGCCGAAGACAAAGGAAAAGATCGATTTATGCAGAGGGCTCCGCTTAGGTTCCGCCTTGAGGCCCCTGCCGTAATATCCCCTGTTTACGGATTTGGTCAACTCCGAATAAAACCAGAGCCGGATGATAAGGTTAAATATTTGCGGGCCTATAAAGGTTTCCCTTCCCCGGCGGCTACCTGAATTAGAGGAACTGGCAACAGTAGCAACCACGAGGCTTGCCAAGGCAATGAGCATAAAAAGTACGAAGTAGCCGATCAGCATCACCATGATCCATACCTTGAAAGCCCGCACCCCAAGAAAGGCCATGCCCCTGCCCAGTTTCTGCGTTACTCTTTTAAAACCCGCCTTAAACCCCCGGTAACGGCTTTCAAAACCTCTGGGGAATGAATAACGGATCTCCGACGATTCGGTTACCTCAAGCCGCGCCGAATATTCATCCGCCGCCTGGGGAACCAGTTCCCTAACTGTTTCAAGGGGCAGGGCGGTAGCGGCCACAATATCCGCAACAGTTGCCCCCTGACGCCGCTTTTTAAGGGCCTCGGTAACTTTCCGGTAGGCCGCATTTTCTTTTACTTTAATACGCTGCATTTTCCACTTTACTCTTGTTAATCATAACAATACTGTATAATGAATAAAATGAAAACATGTTACACGGGAAAATACAGATATTTGCTAACTATTCGGGCCTCAGCGGGGATAGCGGAAACCGGACGGCGCGGAATGACGAACCCAAGAACCCGCTAACGCGGGGTATCGTCGTTCGAGAAGAGAAAGTCCTACGGACTTTTCTCATTTTGTACTGGGGAATACCCGTTCACCGGATATCTTTGTATCTTTACTAAACAATTTTTTTTAAAATTCTTCGTTTTTTTTTCATATTCATTGACACTAAAAATTGAATCGCACTATACTGCTATTTAATAGAGAGCGCATAATATGATAAATTTCTCTATAACAAACAGATATTAAACAGGGGGAAAAAAATGAAGTTAAGGGCAGTAGTCTTGGTTATGTTTGCTATGCTTGTATCGGCGGGCATTGTTTTTGCCGGCGGTCAAAGGCAGTCCGGCGGTCTAACCATGGAGAAAGGGGTGCTTACCGTCGGCATGGAGATTGGTTATCCGCCTATGGAGTATCTTGCCGAGGACGGCAAAACCCCTATCGGGTTTGATGTGGAAATGGCCAAGGCATTAGCGGCAAAATTGGGTCTGGAGGTTAAATTCGTAGACACCGCATGGGATGGAATTTTTGCGGGGGTTAATACCGGTAAATACGACTGTATTATCTCCTCAGTTACCATTACTGACGAACGCACCGCGGCTCATAATTTTACCAAACCCTATATCGGTAACGCGCAGTCCATGGTACTTCTTAAAGGTTCTTCTATTAAAGCGCGGTCCCCTGAAGAACTGGAAGGGCTCGGCGTCGCCTATCAGGCTGAAACCACTTCGGACATCTACATGTCCCAACTTGCTGAAAAGGGCCTGAAATTCACCCCTTACGAATACGATAAGGTGATGAACTGTTTTGATGAGTTGAAGCTGAATCGGGTTGATGCTATAGTCTGCGACAGCCTGGTATCGGTAGACTATATTGCTCCGGCGGACAGCCCCTTCGAGATAGTCTGGCAGGGGCCGGCAGAGGAGACCTTCGGCATTTGTCTTAAAAAAGGGAACGATGCCTTGACGCAGGCCCTGGACAAGGCCCTGGATGAACTATTTGCCGATGGTACGATGCTTAGAATTTCGCAGAATACCTTTAAGATGGACCTTGTTTCCGGCGTAAGAAAATAGTTAAGGCCCGTATCGGGGCAAAGAAGGGAAGAAGGCGTTGCCGGAATCAGTTGTGCAAACACTTCAAAAATTTATTATCTGGATTCCCCAGCTTCTGGAGGGGGCCCGTATCACTATTTCGCTGACAGTGGTATCGGTCTCCGCGGGGCTGGTTCTCAGCCTGTTTCTTGCCCTGGGGAAGATGTCAAAAGTTGGGATTATCAATAAATTCTGTAGCGCCTACATCTTCTTTTTTCGGGGCACACCCCTGCTGATGCAGCTCTACTTTATCTACTATGCCCTGCCTATGGTTTCTCCCATATTTATCATTAGAACGGGGAATCAGTTCTTTGACAGGTTTATCCCCGCCTTTATTGCTTTTGCGCTTAATTCGGCGGCCTACTGTGCGGAGATCATCCGGGCGGCGATACAGAGCATAGACAAGGGGCAGTTCGAGGCATCGCGCGCCCTGGGGCTTTCCTATGCGCAGACCATGAGCCTTATCGTTGTGCCCCAGTCCATAAGGCGGCTTATCCCGCCGGTCGGCAACGAATTCATCATGGTTCTCAAGGATGCTTCCCTGGTGTCTATCATCGCGCTGATCGATATAACCAAGGCAACCAGGAATATTGAATCGTCCACGCGGTCGGCGCTGGTTTATATTCCGGCTATGATTCTCTACCTTATCATTACCGCGATATTTTCTTTTATATTCCATAAATTAGAAAAGAAGTATTCAGTTTATGAATGAAACTGCCGGGGCGCCGCTATGTCAATGATTAAAACCGAAGGTATATTCAAATCCTTTGGTAATCTGCATGTTCTTAAAGATATATCTCTTACAGTTGAACAGAAGGAAGTGGTCTGTATTATCGGGCCTTCGGGCGCAGGGAAATCTACCTACCTTAGATCCCTCAATCGTCTGGAGCATATAGATCAGGGCCGGATATATATTGAAGATAAGCTGCTCTTTGATTGCACGAACGGGGTGAATACGGTAAAGATGCACCCGTCTGAACGCGGCAAAGCCCTGCTGGAAGTGGGCATGGTGTTTCAACGTTTCAACCTGTTCCCGCACAAAACCGTGATCGAAAATGTGATGCTCGCACCCCTGCATGTACGGAAACTTAAAGCCGGCGAAGCCCATGCCAGGGCGCAGGGGCTTATCGAACGGGTTGGCTTGGCTGATAAAATGACGGCCTTCCCCTCCCAGCTTTCAGGCGGGCAGCAGCAGCGGGTGGCCATTGCCCGCGCCTTGGCGATGGAACCTAAGATCATGCTCTTTGACGAGCCGACCTCCGCTCTGGACCCGGAACTTGTTGGGGAGGTGCTTGCGGTTATGAAGAGTCTCGCTCAGGGGGGCATGACTATGCTGGTTGTAAGCCATGAAATGGGTTTTGCCCGGGAAGTCGCGGATAAGGTAGTTTTTATGTATGACGGCGCTATCCTAGAGAGCGGCAAGCCCGAAGATATATTCAAAAATCCACAGAACGACCGTACACGGCAATTCCTGCAAAGCATACTCTGATGAAACAGTTACTGATGGGTAACGAGGCCATAGCCCTTGGCGCAATTCGCTCCGGCCTTGCCATAGCAACCGGTTATCCGGGAACGCCTTCTACAGAGATTCTTGAAACCATTGTGCGGGATATCCGCAAAAGAGAAGACAAGAGGCGGACGGCCTGTAATGGCGGAGACTCCGGGGAGCTTTGTTCGGAACCCTTGCCGCTTCATGTTGAATGGTCGGTAAACGAAAAGACCGCGCTGGAAGTTGCGGCGGGGGCTTCCATGTGCGGCGCCAGGGCGCTGGTTACTATGAAGCAGGTCGGCCTTAACGTTGCGTCGGACCCGCTTATGAGCCTCAATTATATCGGCATAGACGGCGGTCTTGTTGTCGTGGTTGCCGATGACCCCGGCCCCGTCTCTTCCCAGACCGAGCAGGATACGCGGCATTTCGGCAGATACGCCAAGATTGCCGTCTTTGATCCTTCTTCCCCTGAAGACGCCTACACGATGATTGCCGACGCCTTTGACTATTCGGAAAAGTACAAACGTCCGGTGATCTTCCGTCCGACAACCCGGATATGCCATAGTTACGCTTCGGTGGAGATGCTTGCCCCCCTGCCCCCCAGGAGTACCTTGACAGGATTCAGCAAAGCAGGCGGCCGCTGGGTGATCTTTCCCAGTTTGGCATATCGTAATCATATACAGATAGAAAAAGACCTGATAAGCATGGCGGATGATTTTTCCCGTTATCCTAAAAACCAGCTTGAGATTTTTCCCGGCAGGGCCGCAACAGCCTTATCCTCCGGCGGAAGCGTATGCCGCAAAGGTATAGCCGCGGGCGGGATAAGCCATGCCTATGTGAAGGAGGTTCTGGAAGGGCTTTTTTTCGATGATTCTGTGGAAATTCCTCCGTACAAGCTCCTCAAGGTATCGGCCTTTCCCTTTCCCGCAAAGCTGGGTATGGAATTTCTTGACGGTATTGAAGAAGTCCTTGTTGTAGAAGAACTGGACCCTGTTATTGAACGGGAACTTGTCTGTCTTTGCGGTCTGTATCACCTCAAAGTAAAAATACTCGGCAAGGCTTCCGGGACCATGCCCCATGCCGGAGAGAATTCCATCAGCGCCCTTGCCGAAAAGCTGCGCTTCTTCCTGGGCATTGCCGTATTTGTCGATCCGAAGGCTCCAATAGATGCCTTGAACATTCCGCGGGGCAAGGACCTTGATACGGAATTACCGGCAAGACCGCCGGTGCTCTGCGCGGGCTGTCCCCATCGGGGCTCTTTCTTTGCGGTAAAAGAAGCAGTCGCGGAGGCGGGCAAGGGGCGCAAGGCGGTATTTTCCGGCGATATTGGCTGCTACACCCTGGGGAATGCCTTGCCTCTGGATATGGTAGATACCTGCCTTTGCATGGGCGCGGGTATTACTATTGCCCAGGGGATTAACCGTATAGAATCGGTACTCCGCCCTGAAGGCAGTCTTAATTTTGCCTTTATCGGCGATTCTACTTTTTTTCATACCGGTATTCCGGGCATAGTGAACGCGGTTTACAATAATGCGGATATTATCGTTGTTGTACTTGATAACTTTACTACCGCTATGACCGGAAACCAGCCGCATCCGGGTATAGGGAAAAACGCGCTGGGGCATCCCGCCGCAAAGATACGTATTCCCGATCTGCTTGCAGCAATCGGCGTCCAGGAGATAATCCGTGCTAATCCCTTTAAATTGAGCGAGGCAAAGCAGGCTGTTTCCCATATACTGGACAAACGGGGAGTGCGGGCTATTATCTTTGAAGGGCCCTGTATTGCGGTATCTGTAGGGGAAAAGAAATGTGAGGTTATAGCGGAGCGCTGTTCTGGCTGCGGGGTGTGTATCAAAAAGTTAGGTTGTCCCGCCCTATCAATGGCACAGAACGGAGGGGCAGAGCGCAAGAAACAGCGGGCGTTTATAGATCGGGCGCTCTGTACGGGCTGCGGCATTTGCGGGGAAGTTTGCGTCTTAGGCGCGATAGGACAGGTCCGTCTATGATGTTGAATTGTCTGATTACCGGCGTTGGCGGACAGGGGACGGTACTCATGTCGCGGCTTATAGGCGCCGCCGCGATTGAACGCGGTTTTGAGGTGCGCGGGTCCGAGACCATCGGCATGGCGCAGCGCGGCGGCAGTGTGGTAAGCCACCTTAGAATCGGCAAAGGTATACATTCGCCGCTTATCCCCCCAGGCAAGGCCGATGTCATTATCGCTTTTGAGAATACCGAAGCGGTACGTGTCCTGCCCTTCCTTTCGCCTTACGGCAAGATGATGGTTCTTGACTGGTCCATTCTGCCGGTGTCCGCTCATTTGAAGGGGAAGCCTTACGAGCCTAAAACTATGCTGAAATACCTTGAAGGGAATCTTGGCGGGGAGGAGGGCTGGGAAAAAAGTTCCGAACGGCTTACCGTTATTGATAGGGCCGTACTGCTTGAGCGTTGCGGAAACGGTAAGGCGCTCAATGTTGCCCTGTTAGGCGCCGCCGTTGAAAGAAAATTCTTTCCCTTTGATGCCAGAGACATAGAACAGGCGATCCGTTCACGGCTGCCCCCCAAGTTTGTGGAGATGAATCTAAAGGCTCTTGCGGTCGGCCGTGAAATAGTGCGGTAGTTACAAATTTTTGTTTTGTTGTCTGTAAAATGTTGTGAAGCCCTTGACTTTTTTTTTATTAATTATTATAATTTTTATACTTTCAGGGGGCGTAGCGAAGTTGGTTTATCGCGCTGGCCTGTCAAGCCGGAGATCGCGGGTTCAAGCCCCGTCGCTCCCGAAATGTTTTTTAGAGTGAAGTCCCATTTACGGAGGGATTACAAGACTGTCTGCCGGACACGATCGTTCTAAAGAGAATGATATAGAGGCGTTTCTAAAATCAAACGAATTTTGGGAACGCCTCTATAAGTGTCTGTTTTGCGGCGGGGCTGTTTATTTACGGGCAACAACGCGGTTGGTTTATCCCCCCGGTCAGAAGAGAAGAACAGGCCGAGGACGATCGGAAAAACAACGCTGAGAACGGCTTAAATCTTGTGAAAACCGGAAGCTGATTCTATATTCTCTGTAGTATACCTATATTTCTCATATATAAAGAGTTGACGGTCAAAGAATTGTTACCTATGACCGGCTATACTTCCATAGAAATGGTCAATTATTATAATCGAAAAGTGTTAAATCTTGCCTTAGCCAGTCCCTCTAAGACGGGGGCGGCTGTGGCGGATAATCTTTTCAAGTAAAATCGGGCGGGGGGGATTTGAACCCCCGGTTTCCTGGTCCCGAACCAGGCGGATTAGCCACTATCCCACCGCCCGGATAGTATTTATATATATCATATCGAAAGTGATCGTTTTTGTCAAGGGGACGCAATGCCTCATCAGCGGTTTTACTTTTAAGAAATTCAACCGCGAAAGGCGCGAAAAAACACGAAAAAGCAAAGTACACTGCTTCCAAGTACCGCGAAAATACCCAAATTTGAAGAAATTTAACCACAAGGAGCACAAAGGCGCACAAAGGTTTTTGTCAGAACGCTTCTTTCCTCCCTTCGTGTCCTTGGTGGTTGTTTTCTTTTCGTACATTTCGTGTTTT
>JAISQR010000287.1 GCA_031274035.1 Treponema sp.
GGCATGCTTTCGGAGTTTGCAAGGTATAAATATTCATAAATATGAATATTTATACCGTTTTATGCGCGAAGCGCCTTCTTCTGGGAGCCTGTGGGACTTTAGTGAATTTTCGCATAAACATTTTAGGCAAAGCCCCGCAAACTCCTGGGCTTTTATTTTCAAACACGGGGAGATTTTTTGCTTTTTGTTATCGCTCATGCCGGATGCGGCTAAAAGTAAAACCGCTGGCGTCTGTATATCTATTCCTTTATCTGCTTCTTATGTATGATATAGAGGGAGAATTTATGGGTGTTGAACGGAAAAACGCGGAAAGCGGGCAGCCTTCCGATATTGAGATTGCGCAGGCCGCCGAACTCAAATACATTTCGGACATAGCCTCAGGCATGGGCATAGAGGGGCGCTGGCTTGAGGAGTACGGCAAATACAAGGCCAAAGTTGATTGGCGGCTGCTGGGGGATAGCGGCCTGCCGCCCGCACGGGCGAAGTATATCAATGTTACCGCCGTAAGCCCGACCCCGCTTGGGGAAGGTAAAACTACAACGACGGTAGGGCTTGTTCAGGGCCTGGGCTGCATAGGGAAAAAGGCCGTCGCATGCCTCCGCCAGCCGTCTATGGGGCCTACCTTCGGCATCAAAGGCGGCGCTGCCGGAGGGGGCTACAGTCAGATCGTTCCAATGGAAGATTTTAACCTTCACCTTACCGGAGATATTCATGCGGTAGCGGCGGCCCACAATCTCTGCGCGGCTGCGGTAGATGCCCGTATATACCACGAATCCCGCTGGTCTGCTTCCTACTTTGAAAAGCTGGGGCTTAGATGTCTGAACATAGACCCCTACCGTGTCGCTATAGGCCGGGTAGTGGATATGAATGATCGAGCCCTGCGCCATGTGATGATCGGCCTGGGGGACAGGGCCTGCGGGCCTCTGCGCCAGGCGCATTTCGACATATCCGTTGCAAGCGAGGTTATGGCTATACTTGCCTTGGCTTCAAGCCTCAAGGACCTCCGCGCGCGGCTTGGCCGCATGGTAACCGCCTACGACCGGCAGGGCAGGGCCCTAACCGCGGAAGATTTTGGTGTTGCAGGCGCCATGACCGTGCTGCTGAGGGACGCCCTGAAACCGAACCTGCTCCAAACCCTTGAGGGACAGGGGAGCTTTGTGCACGCGGGGCCCTTTGCCAACATTGCCCACGGCAATTCTTCGGTTGCCGCCGATCTTCTGGGTGTGCGTTTTGCCGATTATGTTGTTACCGAAAGCGGCTTCGGCTCGGACATGGGGATGGAGAAGTTCTTCAACATCAAGTGCCGCACCAGCGGTCTAGTCCCCGATGCCGTTTGTCTTGTGGCTACGGTGCGCGCGCTCAAGTCGCACGGCGGCGGCCCGGCGGTGGTTCCCGGAAAGAAGCTGCCCTCCGAGTACCGGACGGAGAACCTTGAGCTTCTGCGCGCGGGGCTTTCAAACCTGCTTGCCCATATCGGCATAGTCCGGCGCTTCGGCGTTCCGGTAGTGGTAGCGATCAACGCATTCCCTACAGACACGCAGGCTGAATGGGACCTTATCCGCGGGGCGGCAGTCAAGGCAGGCGCGGCGGACGCGGCGGTTACGCGGCACTGGGCCGAAGGCGGTAAGGGCGCCGCGGATCTGGCGCGGGCCGTAGAAAAGGCCGCCGGACAGCGCTTTCCGGCAGGAAACTTTCGGTTCCTTTACCAAGAGGAACTGGAGCTTTCCGGTAAAATTGAAACAATAGCCCGCGAAATTTACGGCGCCGAAGGGGTGGATTACGCCCCCGGGGTGCGGCGGGAATTGGAGAATCTTGAGAATAGAGGATACGGCAGGCTGCCGGTCTGTATGGCCAAGACCCAGTACAGCCTTTCCCACGATCCGGCGCTCAAGGGCGCCCCCACAGGCTGGCGGCTCCCTATCCGGGAAGTGCGGCTTGCGGCAGGGGCGGGCTTTGTCAACCCTATCTGCGGGGACATCAGTACCATGCCGGGGCTTCCATCGCGGCCTGCTTTTATGGATATTGATATAGATGACGAGGGGAATATCCGCGGTCTGTTTTAGGAGTTTGTTGCGCTTCTTACATAAATACTTAAATAGTTTTAAAGTTAAAAAAGCGGCAAATAAAGCCGCGCCCTATATTGAATCGTCAATATCTTATGCTTATTCTTTAGACAGGAGATAGACATGAAAGACTTTAGTTTGGCAATTATCGGTTTAGGCGGCATGGGCAACTGGCACCGCGAGCTTATCACATCGGGGACGTGGTTTCCGGGAACGACAACCGGAAACGCGAAGATTGATCATCTCTCTATTTGCGGTTCCTATGATATTCTGGAGGAAAGGCAGCAGTTTGCCAGGGATAAGGGGATAAGAGCCTACGCTTCCCTGGAAGAACTGCTCGCCGACCCCAAGGCGGATATTGTGCTGGTGGCTGTGCCGAATGATATGCACAAAAGTCTGGTGATAAAGGCGCTGGAGGCGGGCAAGAATGTGGTGTGTGAAAAGCCGGTTGCGCTCAATTCAGCGGAATTCCAGGAGATGATAGACGCCTCTAAAAACGCGGGTAAGGTTTTCGCCGTCCACCAGAACCGCCGCTGGGATGAAGATTTTCTTACGGCAAAGAAGATATACGAGGAGAAGCTGCTGGGCGAGGTGTTCCGTATAGAATCGAGGGTGCACGGCTCGCGGGGTATTCCCGGCGACTGGCGGGGTATGCCGGAACACGGCGGCGGTATGCTTCTTGACTGGGGTGTACACCTGCTGGATCAGGCCCTGCTTATGATACCTGGAAAAGTGAAGAAGATATATGCTTCCTTTACCAATGTAACCAATGAACTTGTAGAGGATGGTTTTACCGTAGAACTTACGTTTGATAACGGCCTTGTTTTTATGGTTGAAGTTGGGACGAGTAACTTTATTAATTTACCGCGATGGTATATTCTGGGCAGAGACGGAACCGCGCAGATCGATAACTTTGCGGTGGAAGGCAAAATGGTGCGTGTTACAGACTGGAGCAAGAATGACGCGGTTCCTATCAGAACCGCCGCCGGCCTGACCAAGACCATGGCCCCGCGTACCCAGGATACCATCAAGGAGGAACCGCTGCCGGCGCTTAAATCTGATATCCGCGATTTTTACCGGAACATCATGGCGGCAATCCAGGGGCAGGAACAACTCAAGGTTTCCTTGGATTCGGTAATGCGCAACATGAGGCTGATGGAAGCTATTTTCAAGGCGGCCAAAGAGGGAAAACCTGTCGCGTTTGAATAGGAGTTTGTTGGGCAAAGCCCAACAAACTCCTAGCTGCATACTAATAATTGTAAGGTGTGTCGATGAACAAAATACTAAAAGAGAAAATAATGGAGGCGTTCTCATCGGTGCTTCCTATAACAGCCATAGTGTTGATTGCCAGCATAGTCCTCGTTCCTATGCCTGCCGGTACTATCCTGATGTTTTTGGTAGGTTCCGCGCTGCTTATAATAGGAATGGGATTCTTTACCTTGGGCGCGGATATGTCCATGATACCGATGGGGGAAGGTATAGGTATACAGCTTACCAGATCGAAAAGTCTGTTTATCTCTATATTTATAAGTTTTATTATGGGGTTGATCATCACCATCGCGGAGCCGGATTTGCAGGTGCTGGCGCGGCAGGTGCCTTCTGTTCCCCCCATGACCCTGATTCTAACGGTTGCCGCCGGGGTTGGAATATTCCTTGTTATGGCAGTGCTCAGAACCCTTTTTAAAATACAGCTTTCTATATTGCTCATTATCTTCTACATTGGCGCTTTTATCATTTCATATTTTACCCCCAATAACTTTATTCCGGTTGCCTTCGATTCAGGCGGGGTTACTACCGGCCCTATGACGGTGCCTTTTATCTTGGCCTTGGGTGTGGGCGTTGCGTCCATACGCAGCGACAAGAATTCACAGAACGACAGCTTCGGCCTTGTGGCCCTGTGCAGCATAGGGCCTATCCTGGCGGTGCTCCTTCTGGGGATGTTCAATAAGCCTAACGGCGCTACGGTGGAGTCCCATGTAGTGCCGGTGGTGGAAACTTCCCGCGATGTCGTAAAGAATTTCGCCATAGAATTCCCCCATTATACCGAGGATGTTCTGTTTGCCCTGGGTGCGATTGTTGTATTTTTCGTTATATTTCAAATTGTATCGCGGCGTTACAAGCGGCATCAGATAGCCCGTATTACGATAGGCTTTGTCTATACATTTATCGGGCTTGTGGTGTTTTTAACCGGTGTAAATGTAGGCTTTATCCCCGTAGGGCAGTTTCTCGGTTTCCAGCTTGCGTCATCTCCTTTTAAATGGATTCTTGTCCCTTTAAGTATGGTGATAGGCTACTTCATCGTTGCCGCTGAACCGGCGGTGCATGTACTTAACAAGCAGGTTGAGGAAATATCTTCGGGGGCTATTCCGCAGAAGATCATGAACCGCGGGCTTTCTATCGGTATGGCCGCGGCCCTTGCCGTTACTATGGTAAGGATACTTACCGGCATATCTCTTATGTGGATACTTATCCCCGGTTATTCCCTTGCGCTTATCCTGACCTTCTTTGTGCCCAAGATATTTACCGGTATTGCCTTCGATTCAGGCGGCGTGTGCAGCGGCCCCATGACCTCTACCTTCCTCCTCCCCCTTGCTATGGGAACCTGCGAAGGCGCGGGAAGGGACCTGATGACCGACGCTTTCGGTATAGTCTCTATGGTGGCTATGGCGCCGCTTATTGTCATACAGCTTATCGGCCTTATATACGGCAGCAAGATAAAGACAGCCGCGCCGAAACTTGAGGGCGCTGAAACAGCGGGGAAGAAGGACGCCGGTGTGATAGTTGATTTTGATATAGAGGAGTATTTAAAATGAGTGATGATAGAAAGCCTCAAGCCTCGCCCCTGCTTAAATTCCTTGTATTTATCATAGACTGGAGCAAAATAAAAGTAGTTTCCTCTGTTTTTGAGACTGAACAGGTGCGCTTCCATTTTATCACCAAGGCGCGGGGAACGGCCAGTTCGGAGATTCTCGATCTTCTGGGTATTGGTTCAAGCGAAAAGGCTGTGGTTATCTGCCTGGAACAAGAAGTAATGATCCCGCTCTTGCTTAAAGAAGTTAGAAATAAGCTGGGGGTTCATAATGCCGGCGCCGGCATTGCGTTTACGGTTCCCCTTTCGTCCATACATTTGCCGGTCTTGCAGGTTTTTAAGAACAGTGTCAATAAGAATACAAAGTTAAAAGATCTAAAGGAGAGTAAAAAGATGAGCGGCGAGATAAAGCACGATCTGATCATTTCGATAATAAACCAGGGGTATAGCGATGAATTTATGACGGTTGCCCGTGAAGCAGGCGCGGCCGGGGGGACGGTTATCAACGCGCGGGGGCTTGCCAACCAAGGGCCGGTAAAATTTTTCGGCGTCTCGGTGCAGGATGAAAAGGAAATTATTCTTATGGTTACTAACCGCGACAAGAAGACGCCTATCATGCAGGCTGTAAGCCAATCCTACGGCATTAACAGTGAGGCCGAAGGGGTGATCTTTTCTTTGCCGGTGGATATCCTGACAGGCTTGAATGTGAATATTGAGTGAACTACCCCCGCGCTAAACCTCCAGTGCGCTCGATCCGAAGGTTTATAACGCGCGCTGAAGGGTTAATATAAAACAAGGCGCCGCTTACTCTTTACAAATATTATCGCGGTCTATACGCACATATTCAAGGCAGTCCTTGTCCAGAAAACTCAAAAGCAGATCCGTATTGTTCTTTATTTTGAATTGAACCTCTTCCTCGTAAAGCGGGATCATCTGATAAAAGTTGACATAACTGCCGTCGGGCATTTTACATCTGAACGATTTTTGCCTAAACGCCCCAGGGTTAAGCAGCAGGATAGTGTTGAGCTGGGTGTTCTTTGCAAAAGGCTCGCCGTTGGGAACCGTATGGCCCCAGCCGATCCAGGTGTCTTCGTTGCCGGGAAGCCGCGCCATGATTTTAAGCCAGCGCAGAGGCCAGTAGTATTCTTCTTCTTTACTTTCTATATTCCAATCCGGCGGCAGACAGACCAGGACTTCCGCCCTCGCCAGGTTCTCTTCTTTTAGTTCGTCCGGTACATTCATACGGTGAGCGCCCATCCCCATAGTAACAAGAACATAGTAGTTGCGCTTTTCTGTTGGTTCAATAATGACAATATCAACATGGATATCCGGTGAAACAAGTTCATGGAAGACGCTGCCGCTCGCGCCGAAATAAGTGTCGATATGACTCTGAATACATTCCATTTCTTCATCCGAATATAGTTCAGGGTTGTATTTTACCTGCTCCCGTTTTCTTTCAGCTTCTTCCCGGCTTGCCAAAAGCAGCATTTTTGTATCTTCGTTGTCATCGCCGTAGTCTATAGCTTTCTGAAAACACTCCGCGGCTTCTTCCTCATGTTCCAGGTAGTACAAGGCGTATCCTACACGGAAATACCACAGCCCGTCCGTTTTTCCCTGTTCTTCAAGCCCGCGCAGTATCTCCAGGGCTTCCTGGTACCGTTCAACATTATTGAGCGCCCGTGCGTAGATACAGCCGAGATTGTAATCCCATTCTTCCCGCGGAATTTCCTGTATAGCGTCCAGTATTTTTTGGTGCTGTTCGTCATTGTGCCAGATTGCAATTTGGGCAAGTAATTTTTTATGCTTATGGTTGCGTCCTATCATAACTTCCTCTTCGTTTTTATATTATGCTATTTTTCAATAAATGACCAGAGCCGCTGGCGGCGCTGTTTAAAATATTTGACAGGATCCGCATTCCGGTGTAGTATAGGGTCATTATGGAATTAACAAAAGGCGAAGCGTATGTACTGGGCCTGGATTACGGGTCCGATTCCTGCCGGGCGGTTCTTATCGACGCGTCTGACGGGAGCGAGGCGGGGGTTGCGGTAATGAACTACCCCCGGTGGACAAAGGGGCTTTACTGCAATCCGCAGATCAACCAGTTCCGGCAGCACCCCCAGGATTATATCGATGTCCTTGAGGGAACGGTGAAGGCCGCGGTTAGTCAGGCCGCAAAAAGCCCGGGGTTTTCGGCGGAAAAGATAAAGGGTATTGCCATAGATACTACCGGATCAACCCCCTGCGCAATTGACGCGGAGGGGACGCCCCTCGCTTTAAAACCTGCCTTTGCGGAGAATCCAGGGGCTATGTTTGTACTCTGGAAGGATCATACGGCGGTGGAAGAGGCGGGGAAGATTAACCATGAGCTCCAGTCCTGGGGCGGAATCAACTTTGCCAAATTTGAAGGCGGTATCTATTCCGCCGAATGGTTCTGGTCCAAGATACTGCGGGTCTTTAAAGAGGATAAAAACATTGCGGAAGCGGCGGCTTCATTTATTGAACACTGCGACTGGATGACCTCGCTGCTTACCGGGAACAAAAGCCTTGCCGGTATAAGGCGCGGCCGCTGTGCTATGGGGCACAAGGCCATGTGGCATAGGGAATTCGCGGATTCGCCTGATAAATCCGGCGGCTATCCGTCGGCGGATTTTCTTGCGGGACTGGACCCCCGCCTGGTGAAGATACGGGAAAGCCTGGGAACCGAAACCTATACCAGCGATACTTGCGCGGGCGGCCTAAGCGCTGAATGGGCCGCGAAACTCGGTATTCCCGCGGGTATTCCCGTGGCTGTCGGCGCCTACGACGCGCATATGGGGGCGGTCGGCGGCGGCGTAAAGACCGGCGCGCTGGTGCGGGTTATGGGCACATCCACCTGCGACGTGATTGTCGGGCCTAAAAGCGCGGGGCCGGAAAAGGCGGTGCGCGGCATCTGCGGGCAAGTGGACGGATCGGTAGTGCCGGGGATGATAGGCTACGAGGCGGGGCAGAGCGCGTTTGGTGATGTTTACGCATGGTTTAAACAGGTTCTTATGTGGCCTATAGAGGTTCTGCTGCCGCGGATTGAAGGTGCGGACGACGCCCTTAAAGAAAAGATAGCGGCTGAGGTTTCCAAAAAGATAATACCGGAACTGGAAAAGGCCGGCGCCCGGCTTGATCCCTCCGATTCAGGTATTATCGCCCTGGACTGGCTTAACGGTAGACGCACGCCGGACGCGGATCAGCTTTTAAAGGGGGCCGTTGCCGGCCTGACCCTGGGTTCCGACGCGGTGCGGATATACCGGGCTCTGGCCGAAGCAACAGCCTTTGGAGCGCGCGCTATTGTGGAGCGGTTCAGGGAAGAGGGCGTTGCCATAGAAGAGATAATCGGCATAGGGGGCGTAGCGCGGAAATCCCCCTTTGTCATGCAGATACTTGCGGACGTGCTCAACATGCCCATCAATGTAAACGCCAACGATCAATCCGTAGCCTTGGGCGCGGCAATGTTCGCCGCTGTTGCGGCGGGCCTCTATCAGGATATTCCTTCGGCGCAGAAGGCCATAGGTTCCCCCATTGAGAAAACCTACGCGCCCGATCCTGGGCGGGCGGCGGTATACGAAAAGTTATACCAACGCTACCGGGCATTGGGGGTGTTTATTGGGCAGGGGACGGTCTGATGGATGTTTATAAAACAATACGGGAAGAAGCCTTTGAAGCAAACCGCGAAATACCGCGGAGGAATCTGGCTATTTATACCTGGGGGAATGTGTCCGCCTTTGACGCTGGCAAGGCGGTTTTTGCCATAAAGCCGTCGGGTGTGGACTATGATGAACTTTCGCCTGAAGCTATGGTGCTTGTTGATCTTGACGGCGCCATTGTCGAAGGGAAACTCCGCCCCTCTTCCGACACGGAGACCCACCGGGTACTCTACCGCGATTTTAGCGGCATACGGGGCATTACTCACACACATTCGACCTATGCGGTTGCCTGGGCGCAGGCCGGCAGGGGCGTCCCTGTCTACGGCACTACCCACGCGGATCACGGCGCCGAGGAGATTCCCTGCACCGCTTTTATGGGTGAAGAGGCCGTGAAGAACAACTACGAACTTGAGACAGGAAATCTTATAGTGGAGACTTTCCGTATTCAAAACAAACCCCCCCTGCATATACAGATGGTACTGGTCGCGGGGCACGGCCCTTTTACCTGGGGTAAATCCGCGGCCCAGTCTATATACCATGCCGCGGTGCTGGAAGAAGTTTGCAAGACGGCACATCTTACCCTTGCGCTCGATCCCCAGGCAAAGCCTCTTCCCGGGCATATAATCCGCAAGCACTGGGAGCGTAAGCACGGGGCCAATGCGTATTACGGGCAGCAATAGCCGGGATTACAGGAATAACTAGGAGTTTGTTGCGCTTCGCGCATAAAATAGTATAAATATTCATATTTATGAATATTTATACCTTACAAACTCCGAATACTCGAAGAGTACAGCATGCCCATTGATCGGGATTTTTTGCATATTCATGCAAAAAATCCGCAAGCCCCCCTTCGAATAAAGGTACGGCGTCCGTATTGTTTTATCACAATTAATATCACTTATTTTTATGTCGATATAATAGTATGAATAGCAAAATTCCGGCGTTATATGTGATGAGCGTTTTTATCCTGAGTTTTATTGGATGCAGGACGCCCCAGCCTAAACCGATTGATCCGATTCCGATACCTATTGATGAACCAGTATTTCCCCTTGAGGACGATGTGTGGTCCCTTATTGACAGGGGTGAGAGCGAGAGGGTGCGTTCTTTCTTTCTTGGAAAAGTTGATATTCATGCGGTTGATGAGAGGGGAAGAAGCCCTCTACATGCGGCGGCGGAAATGGAAAACGCCCAGCTTACCGGTTTTTTTATCAGCCAGGGTGCGGAGGTGGACGCGCCCGATAAACAGGGGCGGACCGCGCTTTGCATCAGCGCCGAAAAAAGGGACGCCGCTTCAGCGAAGATGCTGGTCGCTGCCGGGGCGGATATCTTCTATGAAATGCCCGGAGGCGGAAGCCCCGCGCTTACCGGTGTCGTTACCGGCGGGGAATTCCTTTCGGCCTTGCTGACCGGGGATACCGTTCAGAAAACCAATGCGGAAGGCCGGACCATACTGCATCTTGCGGCAAAAGAAGGTAAGGCTGACGCTGTAGACACTATCCTGCAAACAGGCAAGATCATCGGCAAAAAGGATAACGAGGGAAGAACGGCTCTGGATATAGCCTTTTCTTATACCGATTCCTATGCCCATGCCGAAACCGCCGAACGGCTTATCCTTGCCGGCGGCCAGTCATCGAATCCGTTCTTTCCCTATTTTGCGCCCGCCGCCCGGAGTTTCAATTATAATATCCGCAGTTCGGAGGGTATAGCCCCCCTGCACTATGCCGCACAATCAGGCTATACCGGTTTTGTAAGTTTTATGCTGGACAGGAATGCCGATATCAATATTAAGAACGCCGCCGGCGCCGGCCCGCTTCATGAAGCTGCCCGCGCGGGGAACATCCCGGTAATGGATATCCTCCTTTTTCGGGGTGCGGATGTTAATGCCCAGGACGCAAAGGGGAATTCGGTACTCCATATAAGTATTCCACCGGAAGTCCATCTCCAATCCCTGTCCCTGCTCTTTTCCTATTCGGCAAATCCTAATTTGAAAGATGAACACGGCGATTCCCCCCTGCATACGGCCGTTATTCTGAATAAAGGCCCCGAAATAATAAGGGCCTTGCTTGAAGGAGGCGCCGATGCTTCTATCCGCAATATTGAGGGGAAGACGCCCCTATACCTCGCGGTAGAAACGGATCGTACTGGTAATATCCCCCTGCTCCTCAGCTATAAGGCTGATATTTTCGCCGCCGATAATAAGGGCCTTACGCCTTTTGAAAAGGCTCTTAGGGAAAGGCGCCCCTCGCTCAACGCTCTGATTACACCGGAAACCGTTTTACAGTACGATACCGATGGAAATACTATACTTCATACCGCGGTTAAAAATTCAGTTCCGTCTGAAATTATCAGTTTTATTCTGGATCAGGGTTCTCCGGTAAACGCCCGCAACAAAGAAGGCGATACCAGCCTTCATCTGGCGGTAAGACAGAACGAAGAGGCTTCCGGAAGTCTGCTGCTTTCCCGAAACGCCGATATTTTTGCATCCAATGTAAGGGGGAATACCCCCCTCTTATTAAGTTTTTTCCCCGATGGGAATGTCTCTGTAACAAAAAGCAATACGCAGAATATCCGTGTTTGGATGCTTACCCCGCAAACCCTCAGCGCGCGGGACAGCGTGGGGAATACCGCTCTTCACTATGCCGCACAATGGAAGCTGGATAAGGATATTCCGCTTATAATCGAAAGGGGCGCGGATACAGAAGCGGTAAACGCAACCGGCGAAACGCCGCTTTTTATCGCGGTTAAATCCGATTCCGCCTCAACGGTTTTTATCCTTGTTACTTCAGGTGCGCATATTACAAGCCGTGATATTCTGGGGAATACCAGCTTCCATGCGGCGGTACGCTGGAACGCTCAAAAGGCTGCCGAAGAGCTTATCAGGCAGGGTATTGATGTTAATACCCACGCCTTAAACGGCAAGACCCCTCTCCACGATGCGGTACGCTTGGGAATGAGGGAAATTGAAGAGATGCTTATGAGGAACAGGGCCGATCTTGAAGCGCGCGATGCCGAAGGAAACACCCCGTTTATGGAAGCCCTTATTTCAGGTCTTCCCGGTCCGGTAGAACGTCTGGCCGATTCCGGTTCCGACATTATGACCCGTAATATCCGGGGGGATACCCCCCTCCACCTCGCCGTGTCCATGAACCGCGCTGATATGGTAAGCCTTCTTCTCGGTTGGGGAGCATCCATTCATGCAAGAAACGCCCAGGGTCGGACCCCTCTGCAAAACGCGTTCGCGGTTTCGTCCGAGATGGTACGGTCCCTTCTTACCAAGGATAGGCTCTACAGTTCCGATGATAACGGCTCTTCCCCCCTCCATATTGCCGTGCAGGAAAAGGCCGATCCTGATATGCTCAAGGTTATCATGGATCAGGGTGCAAAGGTCTCCGCGATTGACCGGGAAGGACGCACTCCCCTGCGCCTTGCTGTGGATACGGAAGAGTGGGAACTTGTCAAGGTTTTGACCCTTGCCGGTGCGGATGTTTTTTCCGCGGCAGGCGATGGCAAGACCCCTGCGGAAATTGCCCTTGCCGGCGGGAGGAACAGCGTGAGCGCGCTTTTCAGCGGTACAAGCATCAATTCGCAGGATTCAACGGGGAATACTATTCTGCATTATGCGGCCCAGATCGGCGATACGGAAACGGTCTCCCTGCTCCTGCAATTAGGCGCCGATAAAAACATCAAAAATTTCGCCTCGGAACGGGCGGCGGACATTGCTTCCCGTTATAAACGGAGTGAAGCGGCGGTACTGCTTAATTAACGCCGGTTTGATGGAAAAATTTTTAACCGCTCAAGCATGAGGGGATAGCGGAAACCGGCATAACGGATGTTGTTTTTCAGCGCCGTAATGAGCCGGACGGAGCGGAAAAGGCGCCTCTGTTAAAGACGCTTGAAACACGTATAAAAAATCGCATAAACTTGAGTAGTTAGAGGATTTCTAAAAAACTGAAGTTTTTGGAAATCCTCGTTATACAAACTATTTTATACCCGCGTTCTAAATCCTATTCCTTATTCCTGTATTTATGAGTAAAATAGTAATATGAAGTATCTATACGAAACCCATCTGCATACCTGTCAAGCCAGCGCGTGTGCGGATGCTTACGGCAGCGATTATATTCAAGGTTATATTGACAAGGGGTATACGGGAATCATCGTAACCGACCATTTTTATCGGGGAAATTCCCCCCTAAGCCGGGGGCTTTCGTGGCGGAAATGGGTGGACGAGTTTTGCCGCGGCTATGAGGATGCCCGGAATGAGGGCGAAAAATACGGCTTGGATGTATTTTTCGGTTGGGAAGAAACCTATGACGGCGACGATTACCTGATCTACGGTCTTGACAAGCAATGGCTCCTGGATCATCCCGAAGTTATATCATGGAACCGGAACACCCAGTACAAGAGCGTAAGGCAGTACGGCGGATGTGTGGTTCACGCGCATCCTTTTAGGCAGCATTACTATATCAGTTGTATCAACCTGTCCCCCTACTGTATTGACGCGGTGGAAGCGGCCAACGCGGGGAATCATTCAGCATCCAACGACGCGCTTGCTATGCACTATGCCCGAAAGCTGGGCCTGCCGGTAACCGCCGGTTCCGATATCCACGATACGGAACAGCTTGATTCCGGCGATCTTTTCGGCGTATATATCGATAAGAAGATGAACAGTATAGCCGATTACGTTGCGGCAATACGGAAAAATACCATTGCCGGCCTTGCCATACCCCAGGGGCGCTGCGATTCCGCCGAAAGGGAAAGCCTGTCCCTGCCGGTGGCTATACGGGACAACAGAGACCGCATATTAGGACACGATCTCTGGGCTTTTCTGGAAGAGAAGGCGTAGGAGTTTGTTGCGCTTCGCGCATAAAACGGTATAATCGAACCTCCGGTTCGTTATACCGTGCAAACTGCTAATGCTCGAAGCGCACAGCAGCCTATTAATAGGCTGCTGGTATCAAAATTTTTTATTTTCCTTTTATAAATTATTTTATTATTTTAAAATATATGAAGACTCTATCAAGAGATCAGGAAAATGCCCACTTTTATATAGACGCAAAAAATAAGCCCCGCCTCCGTCTTGAGCCGGGGGAATCCTTCTGTATAGAAACAATCCGCGCCGACAATATGTTTCTAAGCCGTGAAGGGCCTGTTTTCAAGAACCGCCGGGAGGCAATAGATATTCTGGCTAATCCGGTTACCGGGCCGGTGTATATCGAAGGGGCTGAACCCGGCGACAGGCTTGAGGTTCTTATAGAAGATATACAGTTAGGCGGCAGCGGGAATGAAAGCTACTACACCTATGTGCCCGGCCAGGGGCTTTTTGCCAACCATTTTGTGCCGGAATCATTCCCGCCCGATACCTATTTTTGCAAAGTTACGGGTGATACCCTCCAATTCTGCTACAGTTCCGGTGAATTTGAAACTAAAGCGGATCCTTTCATCGGTACTATATGCGTCGCCATGAAGGAAAAAGTTACACTCTCCTACGATGCCAATAAAGAGATGGTAGGTAATGTGGACTGCTCAAATATTAAAAAGGGAAGCGTCATTATCATGCCGGTCAATGTACCGGGAGCGCTTCTTTCTCTAGGCGATCT
>JAISQR010000408.1 GCA_031274035.1 Treponema sp.
GCCACTGCTACGGGATAATACGCGGTAATATCATTATGATGATAGGTAAAAACAAAAGGCGCATGGGGCTTTAAGGCATTGGCTGTGGCGGTAAACACTTTTGATAATCCCTGTGTAAAATGACTTAATCCCCGCCGCATATCATCGTTCCCGGTTAATTCATTCTCGTTCCGCGTAGAGACCGGAGCAAATGCGGCAGTATTGAATTTTACAAGGCTGCGCAGCCATACATAACAAAAATCCATTAATTCGGCGTATTGAACATTTCCAAAATAAGGGGGATCCGTAAAGATACCATCCAGGCTGTTTGGTTTCCAATCTATACTTGCAGCATCCTGACAAGTAATGTCCAGTATACGTTTACTACTGTTATTCTTATTATCTCCAATCCATTCTCCATAAATTGGAACTATTATTTTTTTATTGCCTTTGTGGGATTTATCTCTTTGGACTTCAAATATTTCGGTACAGTATTTTTTTGCTTTTACATATTTTTCAATGATATTAAGCCATCCTCCGCTTCCAAGTGGTATTCTGCCGCCATTTTTTATCCCCAGAAAATTTGATTCGCATTGAATCAACCCTACGGGAAATCCATGAATGGAAAAAATATCCAGGGATTTCAAGACTGTTGTATCATAACGGCATAGCATATTTTGATAACGAAGGAGGTCAGATAAATTTGTGGCTAAAGCATTGTGGATTCTTTCATCGGTTTGACTTGAAATGAGTTGGCAGCTCAGTTCAAGGCTTAAAAGCTGTCTTGAGTTAAATAATTCACTGTATTTGGTATATCCCCATCGGTGTAAGCGATTTGTTTCATCACCTGATGGAATAGCATCATTTGGTATATATTCAGGATGCATATTTTCTAATCGTTTTTCCGCTTCTTTTGTTTTTTCCAAATCAGCAGAATCGGGAACCTTAAAAAAACGGCCCTGGTGTTCGTCTTTACATTCAGGACAATAATATTCAATAGCAAAGAGCCGATGAGATAATGGGCCCTTTTGAATATCAGGGTATTTTGAAATTTCATGACATTTCGGACATTCACAATGATTACCATGAGCGGGACCTTCGATAACCAGCGGAAGCCCGCAATGGGAACAATAACCGGGATTATTTCTGTCCGTTATTTCTGTTAATGTACCACAATATTTACATAATAAAACATTTTTAGGATGACGCACATCCTCGGATATTAGGTATCCGGGAAATAGATCAATACTACTACCACAATAATTACAGAGTTGTGTTTTTACATAGAGAAAATATTTTACATGGGCTTCCTCATTGCCGCATATTTCACACTTGGTTCGATATAACGAACCTATTTCTTTTTCCAAAGACTCCCTCAATATATCCGCAGCCGCCTGATATGCCCTTGTATCCAGATACTCTAATTCCTGACGAACAATCCAATAGGCCATGGGATTGATATCGCAGCCTTTTATATTGGCTCCCATCCGGTTGGCTTCGATTAAAGGAGTTCCACCGCCCATAAAAGGATCGGCAATCGTTTTACCTGATAAGTTTCCTGTTTGGTAAAAAGCCTTATGCAAGGAGGTGTCTGAAAATTCAGACAGCAGGAGGGAACGGAATAAGGTCCCGGGCCGGCGGGCGAACCATTTGTGTACAGCGATTATGGGGCGATAATTCTGTTGTATCTGCTTTTCTCTTCGGGATAATTCGGCAACAAAGGGTATATCATAACTATTTTCAATCACAGGAGTATCATAATATATCATAAAACCAATGTAAACACGTAATACGCCCCTTCCCAAACAGGGCCAGCGCATATAAAATAAATGTGAAAAGTCAATACTCTAAAGGATGTTGATATTTGGAGGTAAGAATGGATATTCCCCTTAAGAATCTTTCCCTGTTTTCTTCCGGCGTAGGCTTTTTCGAACATTCAGGCAGCCTGGAGGAATCTGTTTCTATAGTTTTACCTTTTAAGATAGAAGCGGTAAATGACGCGCTCAAGTCCCTGGCGGTAAACGATCCGGCGTCGGAGTTCCCTATGGTAACGTATTCTTCCGCCGAAGCTATACAGCAGACTTTAAAGAGCCTCAAAGTCGATCTTTCAGGAGAACGCAGCATTCAGGAGATACTGAATTCCCTGAAAGGCGACGAAATTGAAATTTTCGCCCCATCGTCAATTTCCGGCCGCATTCTGGGCGTGGAATACCGCGCCGGGTCACAGAAAAACGACGAACAGAAAAGCCAAACGCCCTGGCTTTCGATCTTCACCCCTCAGGGTATCACAACTGTGGAAATCAAGGATATTTCATCATTTGCCTTTAAGGATGAAAAAACAAACGCCGACCTTGGCCGGGCCCTGGATATCATTATGAACGCCAGAGACGCGGACAATGTAAACCTCACCCTCTCCCTGCCGGGAAAGGGGAAGCGGAAGGTCGATTTGAATTATGTGATCCCTATGCCGGTATGGAAAGTAACGTACCGCCTGGACATTGGCGGTGAAAAACCTCTGCTTCAGGGCTGGGCAATAGTGGACAACGACAGCGATACCGATTGGAAGGATGTGAAACTTTCGCTCATCACCGGAAAGCCCGTGTCGTTTATCCAAAACCTTTACTCCCCCTACCATACCGACAGGCCGGAAATTCCTCTGGCTATTGCAGGCTTCGCTGAAGCCAAAACCTACCAATCGGGGACAAACATTGAGGAAGCTGAAGAATCTGCCGTTCCGCTCCGCCGGAGCATGGTCGTGGAGGAGGAGGTTCCGCGTTTATCCTATAAACATCAGGAGATGCTTGAAAGCCCAAGCATCTCAGGAGGCAGCGTGGAAACTGCGGCGGCCGCGGCGGTTGGGGAGCAGTTTGAGTTTACCCTTAAGCGGCCGGTAAGCCTTACCCGGCGCGGGAGCGCCATGTTCCCCCTGGTGGAATCGCCCATAGAAGCAAACAAAGTGCTTGTGCTTTCCGGCGCGGAAATACTCTGGGGCCCCGCTCTGCACCCGGCGCTCTGTGTGGAACTGGTAAACACCGCGGGAATGTCGCTCCCCGCAGGACCCATAACGGTTTACGACGGAACCTACTCAGGCGATGCCCTGGTGGAATTTTTCCCGGAAAACGAAAAGCGTCTCATCTCCTACGGCGAAGACCTTACGGTTTTGGGCAGCGGTACATGCTCTACAAAGACAACCATCACCGGCGCCGCTCTCTCAAAGGGCGTCATGGAAATCACCGGGAAAATTACAGACAAAACAGTTTATACCGTTAGGAACGCGTCCGCTTTGACGAAGAAACTCATCATTGAGCATGCCTGCAGCAGGCAAAACCTCCTTGAACCCGCCGCGTATTACGAAAAAACCGCCGATATCTACCGTTTCCGCATGGATCTTCCCCCATACAAAGAGATCCAATTTACCGTAAAGGAAGAAGAACCCCAGGGCGAAAGCGTTATCCTGGCAAAAACGTCCATGCCCGCCTTCCTCTCCTGGTCATCAAACCAGGAATTGCCCGAAGATATACGAAAAACCCTGCATGGGGCCATAGCATTGCGAAAGAAGGCCGACGAGGCCGCGGCGTTTCTGGAAGTTTTACAGAAACAAAAAGCGAAACTCATCGAAGACCAGGATAGGATCAGGCGAAACCTCGAAGCTGCCGGTAACACAAGCCCCCAGGGCCAGAAGTACCTTAAACGCATGGACAGCATAGACAACGAAATAGATTCGCTTAACGAAAAGATAGCCGCCGCCGAAAAGGAATCTCTGGAGGCGGAAAACCAATTCCGTTCACTTGTTGGGTAGAACCCCGCCCATCTGCGCCGGGACATAGGGAATGCCCCCGCCCGGCAGTATATTTACCGGCCCATGGACGATCACAGCGCTAGTCGTTAAACTAATAGGATGGAGAAGAGCAAAAAAGTCCTGCTTTTTTGGGTAAAAATAGCAAATTCAGAAAAATTAAGTATAGTCAGGAATGCCCTGACCTTGACCCTGCCGGTAGTTATCGCCGGCGCCGCTGCGGTACTGATCAATAATTTCCCCATCAGGGCCTACCAGGATTTTATGGAAAGCATCTTCGGCGGGGGCTGGCGTTCCTTTGGCGGCTATATCTGGGGCGGCACCCTGGCGATCCTCTCCCCGGTCATGACCTTTTCCATCGGTTACAGCGTCGCGGAGCGTTATAACCTGAAGAACCCCCTGAACGCGGTACATCCGGTCATCTCCGGCCTTTTGTCCTTTTGTTCCCTCCTGTCCATATTGGAGCCTTCGGCCAGGGATTTCGCCATACCCTATAATTGGGTGGGGGTTAACGGGCTCTTCCTCGCGATTATCACCGGTTTTGTTTCCGCCGAACTGTTCCTTGTGTTCTACCGGATCAAAAAACTTCATATTCAGTTTTTCTCGGAAGACGCCGGGACAACCATGTCCCATGTGCTTTCCGCCATGATACCCGCGATTCTCACCCTGGCAGTGTTCGCCCTCTTTAAAGTTTTTATGGCGTCAATCGGGGTACAGGATATTCACGCCCTCATCTATAATTACATTTCCCGCCCCTTCAAGGGCCTTGGCAACAACCTGGGGACGGCCCTCCTGTATACCGTCACCCGGCAGATCCTCTGGTTTTTCGGTATCCACGGGGCCAATGCCCTGGAGCCGGTTATGACCGAGATATACCTTCCCGCCGCTGAAATAAAC
>JAISQR010000481.1 GCA_031274035.1 Treponema sp.
CAAGTTATTTAAGCTAATTCAAGTCCCATATACCTCTGTTCTTATTGTCCTCCAAAAAACTGCAAAACGAAAAACCAGTTTATTTTTCAGGTTTACCGGAGGGGGTACTGTATGAAACCATCAAAGCTATCACCCCTCAAACGAGAAGGGCAATCCTATTTCTCCAGACTCGGGAGGGATCTGAAAGTAAACCGGTCGGTTTATATCATCGCCGCTCTCTGCCTTTCCTGGTATGCTGTCTTCTGTTACGCCCCAATGGGGGGTATTTTGGTGGCTTTCAAAAATTACAAGCCCATTGTAGGTATATGGAAAAGCGAATGGGTCGGACTCCGGTATTTCCAGCAATTTTTTTCCAGTTTTTATCTGGTTCGTCTTCTGCGGAATACCCTGTTGATAAATCTTTACGATATTATTTTTGGGTTTCCGGCGCCTATTATCCTGGCCCTCTTGCTCAATGAGTTGACCGGCACTACCTATAAACGCTTCGTTCAAACGGTAACCTATCTCCCCTATTTCATTTCTCAAGTAGTTATTTGCGGTATTCTGATGTCATTCCTTGATTCCTCAGGCGTCATCACCCAAGTTCTCTCGAAACTCACGGGAAACCAGGCCGTCAACCTCCTTACCATGCCCGATTATTTCAGAACCATCTATGTAGGTTCCGGCATCTGGCAGGGGGTTGGTTTCGGTTCGATTATCTACCTTTCCGCCTTAGGCGCTGTGGATACCCAGCTTCTTGACGCGGCAGCCATAGACGGTTGTAACCGGTTCGGGCGGATTTGGCATGTTACCCTGCCGGCGATACTGCCTACCATCGTTATTATGCTCATCCTGCGCCTGGGAAATATCATGAACGTGGGTTTTGAAAAAATCATCCTCCTTTACAATCCTTCCACTTACGAGACGGCGGATGTCATTTCCAGTTTTGTGTACCGCTACGGCCTTCTCCAGGGAAATTACAGCTACAGTACCGCGGTTGGACTTTTCAACACGGTCGTAAACTTCGGCTTCCTGCTGATAGTGAATCATGTAAGCAAAAAGATAACGGAGATTTCCTTATGGTAAAGCAAAAAGTCTGGAATTATGGAAAAAAAAGTGCTGCCAGCCATATCTTCGATACCTTCAATGTTTTGTTTCTGTTATTCCTTGTGCTTATCACCCTCTATCCCTTTCTGTATGTTACATTTGCTTCGGTAAGCGATCCTGTCCGGTTTATGGGACATTCAGGGCCGCTGCTTCACCCTCTGGGGTTTCAACTGAACGTCTATAAACTGGTATTTCAGAATCCCGCCATAAGAAACGGGTACATGGTTACCCTTTTTGTGGTCATCGTCGGAACTGTCTGTAACATGGCGGCTTCTCTTCTTTTTGCCTATGTCCTTTCCCGCAAGGGGCTTGTTCTCCACGGTCTTTTCACCTTTCTTGCGGTCTTTACCATGTATTTCTCAGGTGGAATGATCCCTACCTTCCTCGTGGTAAAGGGAGTTGGCCTTCTGGACAGCCTCTGGTCGCTCATTGTACCGGGCCTTATCGGTACTTATTATGTGATCCTCATCAGAACGGCCCTGAGCGCCATACCGGCCGAGATGGAAGAATCGGCGAAGCTGGACGGCGCCGGTAACATACGGATTCTTGTTTCCATTTTGATTCCCCTCATTGTACCCACCATCGCGGCAATATCCCTTTTTTACATGGTCGGACATTGGAATTCCTGGACCAGCGCCCTTATCTACATAAGGACAGCGCAAAAATTTCCCCTTCAACTGGTACTCCGTTCCATCCTCCTTCAAAACGAGGTGAATTCCACCCTTACCGGTTCTGACATGATGGCAGTGGACGCGAGCCGGAATTACGCCATGAGGATGATCATAAAGTACTGCGTCATCATGGTTACTACAGTTCCTATCCTCTGTGTGTATCCGTTTTTGCAGAGACACTTCACCAAGGGGATCATGATAGGGGCGTTGAAGGGATAAAACAATTTATTTTGGGTTTCTAACCGGCTTTTCCGGTATAAATATTTTTTACAGAGGAGAAAAAAGATGAGTGGAAAAATTGTAAAATTGGTTCTGGCTCTGACCGTACTGGTCTCGGCCGCGGGATTCTGCGGTGGAAGTCAGGGAACGGCGGCAACCGCGGCGGCGTCAAACGAGGTGGTTTTTTACCACTGGCAGCCCAACCAGCCGGCGCTGACTTATTTCAACGACGCCCTATGGGTAAAGGAACTGGCCAACCGCACCGGCGTCAAACTGACCTTCCAGGGGCCGCTTTTGGGATCGGAAGATTATACCGTAAGCGCGAATCTTCTCATAGCGTCGGGGGATCTTCCGGATCTCCTCCTTTACAACTGGAACAGTTACAACGGCGGTATTACGGGGGCGGTCAACGACGGCATTGCCGTCAATTACGGCAAGAACCAGGACTACGTAAACCGGCTTCCCAACTGGATGAAAATGGTAAACGCCGATGAAAACGTACGCAGAGACCTCACCCTGGATTCAGGAGGCATGGCCCAGTTTGCTACCATCGCGGAAAACAGGGCGACTTCAGGGTATGCGGGAATCATGATCCGCCAGGACTGGCTTGACCGGGTTGGCCTTAAAGTACCCACCACGGTGGATGAACTACATACTGCCCTGCTTGCCTTTAAGCAGCGGGACGCCAACGGGAATGGGGATCCCAGCGATGAAATTCCTTTTTCCGATAGTTCAGGCCACCTAACCTTTCTGGAATTGATCGCTGCCTGGGGGCTCCGGTATAACATGTTCTACCCCGATCCCCAGAACCCCGGTAAACTCACCTACTGGACACAGTACAGAAACGGCCAAGCTTTTACCGAAATGCTTACAACCTTGGCCCAGTGGCAAAGGGAAGGGCTTCTCGATCCTGACTTCCTGACCCAAGACGACACTCAGCGGGTTTCCAAAATCGTTAACGATACGGTAGGTTCGTCTTTCTGCTATTCGGACAACTACAATATCTGGGCAGACAATGTCAAACAACTGCAGCCTAACCTTGCCAATGTAAGATTCGTGGCATTGCCACGCCTTAAGGGTCCCGACAATAAACCCTATCATATCATGGACAGCTATATCCGCCTCGTTCAACTCCACGATTCCATTACCATATCACCTAAATCAGAAAAGGCGGGAAAGGTTCCCAATATTCTCAAGCTCCTCGACTATATGTACAGCGCGG
>JAISQR010000195.1 GCA_031274035.1 Treponema sp.
GATTTAGGCGATAAGAAAATATATTTCATTGATTTATTGTTGAGCAGAGAAAGCGATTTTGCTGAGAGAAAATTAGATTTCAAACTTGAAAAGACAATCGTACAAAAAGGAAAATTACTCTATGAACGATAAAGAAGTTGCAGAATGGTTTGAGTTCGCCGACGATGATTTTGAATCGGCAAAAATTCTGAACGAATCTGCCCGCAGACCTCATGAAATAATCTGCTAAGGCAACGCTGATTAAATCATGGTTTTAAGCGCCCAGCCTCTCAACCTAAAAATGGCGGTATGAAAAAACTCAAACAGCCGGTTTCGCCATGAAACCCCCGGTTCCCGTGCGCCCGGTGAAAAGGGCGCGTGTATCCGGCCATCAACCAAACAACCAGCTCCAGCGCAGGAGGTTCGCGCTGCAAAACAGCATATACAACCGGGCCAGGTTCTTCTTCAATCCGCGGTATACCGCTTTCCGGTATCCGAACTTCTTTTTGATAACCGCAAATACATGCTCCACTTTGCATCTCACTTTTGACTTCATATATTCTATGTGTTTATCCCATTCAGGCTGCCCGATATACTCAAGGTGCGCCATCGGGTTACTCAGTAACGTATCATGCCGTTTCTTATCCGCCCCTTTCCGCTTGTTAATCCGGTATTCAATTTTGGACAGCTATCCCTTTCGGCTGCCTGCCCCGCCGGCCTGTCTTGGGGTAAGGGCTTTATCGTTTCTTCAAACGCCGCCCAGGGGATAATCGCGTCCATCGCGTCCAGAAACTTTTCCCGTCTCCCCGTCCGTTTCCTCTGCGCGTATTCTATATCGGTGAAGGTTTGTTGGTTTGCCATGTCTTCAGTGTATCAGATAATCTGGATTTAATCAGCGTTGCCCTAGGTCTTATATCGCGTACTCCGGCTGGGGCCGTGAAAGAACCAGATGCAGCGCTTCCAGGATCTTCTTCCGCAGAGAGATAAAATCCTCGCTGTTCCGGTCCCGGACTTTGCCGAGCTTAATATCGACGATATCGACAATTTCCCCGGGGCGGGGGGTCATGATCACGATGCGGCTGCTGAGGGATATGGCTTCGTCCACATCGTGGGTAACCATGGTCATGGCGGCGCCGGTTTTTTTCCACACGTCAAGCAGCAGGGCTTGAAGTTCAATCCGCTTAAAGGCGTCCAGGGCGCCCAGGGGTTCATCCAGCAGCAGGACCTTAGGTTCATTTATCAGGGCTCTGATTATGGCGACCCGCTGGGCCATGCCTCCTGAAATTTCATGGGGATAGGATTTTTCAAAACCCCCAAGGCCAATCATATCAATATATTCCTGTACCCGGCCTTTTTGTTCTTTATAAATCCCCCGCGCCTTTAATCCGGCGGCAACATTATCATGAACCGTAGCCCAGGGAAAAAGCGTGGGCTGTTGAAAAATATAGCCCCGTTCATGACTCGGTTCGGTTATTTCCGCGCCGTCAATGGTGAGGCTTCCCGACTGGGGACGGTCAAGCCCCGCGATAAGCCGGAGGAGGGTCGTCTTGCCGCAGCCCGAAGGCCCCACAATGGTAAGAAATTCGCCCCGCCGAATCTTGAGGTTTATTTCCTTTAACGCATAGAGGGGATTCCCGTTGGTGTCCCGGTAGATCCGGTTGACGTTCCGTATATCAATCAAGGTTTCACTCATTTTAAAATTCCCCTTTGCCAGCGCAGGACGGAACGGCGGACGGCGCCGATGAGGGCGAGGATCAGGGCGAATTCCACGGCGATAATAATGATCGCCCCGTACACTTTTGAATAGGCGCCCCAGCCCTTCGCCCAGTTGATATAGAAGCCGAGGCCGGCCTTGGCACCGACCATCTCCGACACAATCAGGGTAGTAAAGGAAAAGGCCGTGGCGGTGATGATGCCGATGAACATGCTCGGCATGGCGTGGGGTATGGCGACGCGGAAGAGAAGAAATTTGCCGTCCGCTCCCAGGGTTCTCGCCGCGTCAAAATAACTTTTCGGGGTCGCGATGATCCCCGACGCCATCATGGACGAGACCGGAAACCAGGATGAGATAAAAATTAAAAATACCCCGGTGGTAAAACTGGTGGGCAGAATCGCCAGCGCTATGGGGAGCCATGCCACCGCCGGGATGATGCCGCTTACCCGGATAATCGGCGAAAGCCAATAATCCCACTGCCGCCACCAGCCGATAAGGGTTCCGGTGGCAAGTCCCAGCGCCGTACCGGTAACGAACCCCGCAAAGAAGAGCCGCATGGAGTAGAGGGTGCTCCGCAGCAGGAGGAGCCGGTCGTCATAGACAACGGCGGCGATTCCCGCCAGGCCGGGAAAATACGGCAGGGGCAGCAAAGCGCTTTTGGCGGTAAGAAGATCCCACAGGGCCAGGCTTATGCCGCCCGCAAAAATAAACTGCGCCTTGTGATACAATTTTTTGCGGAACTCCGGTTTTCTAAGGCCGGCGGCGTACAGCACAAGCAGGGCCGCGATAAAGGCTCCCAGAAAAACGCGGTAGGCCCGGGGCTTCACTTCCTCCACGGAAGGAACGTATATATTAACCAGCAGCGCCGCCGCGAAGGATAGAAAGGCCGCCCAAACCCAGAGCTCGGACTTCGGCTTCCAGTAGACCGGGTCTTCCGCGATCTTCGGATCTTCAAACCATTTTTTCACCATGACTCCTCACATGAAACCGCAGGGAAAAGAAGGGATATTCACTGGA
>JAISQR010000068.1 GCA_031274035.1 Treponema sp.
AGAGAAGCAATAACCTGCGAAGCGGCATTGATTGCGTCATCCCATCTTTCAGCCTGCCGGGCCGCGAGGGCTTCGTTCAATGAGCCGCGGGCTCTGTCCATTTCATTGCGGTAGCGCGCCGCGGCATTGATAGATTCCGCCCAATCAAGGCGCTCACGGGCGGCGGCAATGGCATCATTGGCCTCTTTTATTTTTAGCTGCATGGCAACATACTCATCCGACATTTGGGCATACTTTAGGGCCTCTGCGGAATAATTGGCCGATGCGTCATAATCGCCGTATTCAAAGGCTTCCTGAGCCAAATTAGTCAGCCGGACGCTTTCGATAAAGTACTTATTGTTCCGTATATTGGCAGGGATTTCCTGTCTTCCGTCCGAAGACGCCGCCTGTGCATAGGTTCCAATCGGTATAAAATACATCGGATTTTGCCTTACACGAAGCGCTTGCAAATTCTTCACGGCTGTTTCATAACTCACCGATTCTCCAGATTCGGCTCCGCTTAATCCTGTCTGCGCGGATACAGAATAAATTCCCGCTGACAGCGCAATAATCAATAAAAATAGCAGTTTCGTTTTCACCAACCGCCTCCTTCTAAAATCAACTCTACATTTCTTGCCCGATCATCGCTATCTATCATTTTTAATTCGGCGGCTTGGAGGGCTTCCTCCGCCCTCTTACGCTTTTCTTCGGCCGCCGCGCGGGCATTGCCGAACATATTCTCCGCTTGAATAAAGAAATCGGCGGCATTCTCATAATTTTTTTCGGAAAAGGCATTGTGGGCCCGGACCAAAACAGTGTACGCCGCATCGTAATCCCCGCGGACCGCTACATTAGCCTTGCTCTCCAGGGCGCCTTGGCGTTCCGCCTCTGCCGCTGTTCCTCTATCGGCGGCATAAGACTCAACGGCAACAGCATAAACCTGATTGTACTGATCATAGGCTGCTTTCGCGCCTTCCAATGCTTTGCCTGCGTTTTTTGCCTCGTAAGCATCTATAGCCGAAAGACCAAGTTTATCGGTTTTATCAAAATTTTCAGGATCATACGCTACAAAGCCCTTATCTACGATCTTTCTGCGGATATTCCAGGCGTCCAACCCGGTTTTTAGGGCAGTATACATATCACGGGCAAGAAACGCGGAAGCCGCCGCAGGATAATAATCTTCCGCTTTATACTTGGCCTCGGCGTCAAGAGCCGCTTCGTCCGCCATAATAAGATGCTCAGGCGCAATTCTTTCCGCTCCCGCCTCTACAGCCCTATCCCGTGCACTAAGAATCTCATTCTCACGATCATGAGCATAAAGAGGAAGAGATTTCCCCGTAAGTTCATCAAAAGCATCCGCCGCGGCGGTATAGCGGGTAACGGCTTCTTTCACTTCACCAAGGGTAGACTGTTTTGCTTCTCTTTTGAGCGAATTATACACGGTCTCGTTTGCGGCCCAGTCTTGGGGATAGTACAAAGCGCCTTCAAAATCTACGGTACACTGCCGGGATTTTTCGGTACGGGCTATTGCCGCATTCAAGGCATCAAGAGCCGCCTCGTCGGGCGGCTCCTTGTCAGGATCAACTGGAGGGGGAGGGGGGGGCGGCGGCTCCGGCGGCGGAGGAGACACGGCAGGAGTTTCAACCTCGGGCACAGGTTGTTCCGCAGGCGGCGTGCTTCCGCAGGAAATGATAAACAACAATGTTATCAATCCCATAAAAATAGATAAATATCTAAAGTTTTTCATCAAAAACTCCTTTTCCGGCATAAATTATGGAATAGCTCTAAAAATCCAGTGTTTAGAGGCGCTTTATATTCACAATACCACTATATTATCGGTTCATTCTACTTTACTCTAAAAACATAAATTTTGTTTAGTATACCCTGTTTCAGGTTTTTTATAGTAGAAATAGACCATTTCTTTACTATAATATAAATAAATTATGGAGGAAAAATTGCAGAATATCAGTTTTGATATATTAAAGCATTACGGCATCCTTTCTGAAGAAAAAAGCGGTTGGAAGCTGGAAGTCAATCTGGTCTCCTGGAATGGGCATAATCCCAAAATAGACATACGCGATTGGGCGCCGGGGCATGAAAAAACCGGCAAGGGTATTACCCTAAGCCGCGAGGAAGCGATCAAACTTCAGGAACTGCTTGCAATAGCTATTGAAGGAAAGTAAGGCTGCCGGCGGGTTTACTTTGTTAATGCGCAGCCTGTTAATGATTTAACCGCGCGCCGGTCCCGCCGGGAGATCGAGCGGTCCGTGCGGACTTTTCCACTTTGGTTAGGAAATCCTGTACCAGACGGACTGCGGATCTTTCGCGGGGAGCAAATTCTACAAGCGCCCATAATGTAGGACTTTCCCGCTGGGCGCTGATATTTTTTCCAAAGTAACCCGCCCAATTTTTATTCGAAGGGGGTGATCTTTGTATACAGCATATCTCTGCTCCGGCAAACCCCGGCACCGCAGGCTGATTTCGCTGCCGTCTGCCGCTTTTCATATAATTCCCTTACCGGAAAACGAATTTTGCTTGTCCGGTTGATGCTCTCTCAACGCCCCTTTTCCCCCGGAAATACTCATCAATCGGTTTTTCCGAAGGGATTATCCTCATGGCGCCAATGAACGGTAACCGGGGGGCGCGGAAATCAGAGCCAGGCGAGTAGACTTCCTCTCTTGTATTTAAAATCCTGATGTCGGACAGCCTCATGCCATTGCTGATTTGTTTGGCGTCAACCATAAAAGAAATGGGATTGTACTGATAACTATTCCCTTGCAGAATAACCGGCCCGGCAGCGGCGGGCATGTGGTTGTCATAATGGCTGGGTGCGGTAGGAGTTATTATTCCCGCACGGCCCCTGCCCTCGGCAAGGTAGTCCCCCTGTTCACTGAGCAATTCCGCCGCAAAAAAAATATATCCATAGCTGACATTGACAAACCCTTGGCCGATTTGCAAGAGATCGACTATCTTCCCCGTTAACCCCCATTTTTCCGCCATGCCGGTACTCATCAGGGCGCGCACGATTTTGAGCATGGTACTATACCCGTCATTAGGCTCAAGCCAGATATCAAATAGTACCGGCGCCGTTTCAGTCCTATAATTTGTCTCACCCACTTTCGGTTTAACGTAATATACCAGGTTATAGTAAGGATTCCCCTGATAAAAGCTTATCGCCTCTTCCAACAGTTTAATCCAGGCGTTACGCTGTTCTATGTCGTTGCGGACGTTTTCGCCGATGTCGCCGCTCTCAATTCTCTTAGTCAACGCTGCAAGCCGCAGATCCGACTCCGCCAGACCAGTATTGAGGGAGGACGCATAGGAATAATAGTTGAGTGCCGCTACCACTGTACCGCTCTTTTGCGCGGTAATGCCTTTGGACAGGGCAACTTCCGCATCGGCTTCCCGTTCCTTGACTCCGCGCAGCGCGGTCAGCCCCGCGTCCGTCAGTTGTACGCCCATCTGGGAGAGCAATTCCTCCGACGCGGCCTTTATCGCGGTCATGCCGGTAAGCTCGCTCAAGCTGCACATCACCGGCGGATAGGACGCCTTGCGTACGCCCTGTTCCGTATCCGACACGCTCAGTTCCAGCATAAACCCCGCTCCGGTCTTGGTAATGGAACCCGCAAGCAGGTACTGGGCGTTCACGAGCGCGCCCATCCTGATGTAATCATCCTCGGAGAAATTCCCGCCAGCCGACAGCGTCTGCTCGGCGAGTATCTTTTCAAGATTCTGCCGGTCGCTTATGGTCATGGCCGAAAACTTGTTGAAGTCGCCGGTCAGGGTTCCCTGCACCAGGGCGGGCAGCCATTGCTCGCTCTCCGCAAGCCCCTTCGCGTCGGGCAGCAGCACCGCGATGCGCAGGCCCTTGCCGCCGTCCCCCTCAAAGTAGGGAACTGTCCGCGCCTGCCCTGCCGGGTCCGTGTTTTGGGCGCCTTCCTCAAAGGAGGGCATCGGGTCCGTGTTTCCGCCGTCCCCAGAAAGAAACGCTCCAACCGTACCGCAGCCGCCAAGCAACAGTACCAGGACCGACAGACATAACAAAAATATGTTACCTTTCATAAAATACTCCTTATACAGTCTTTTCTGCCGTCAAAATTAAAAAAAATTAACTGCGAACCGCGCTAACTGTTTCGTTTGAAACAGCATCTTGTCCGCGGTTTATTTAAAGTCCCAGCGGTTTTACTTTTAAGAAATTCAACCGCTAAAGGCACGAAAAGACACGAAAAAGGAAAGTACACTACTTCCAAGTACCGTGAAAATACCCAAATTTGAAGAATTTTAACCGCCAAGGGCACATCGAACCGCGAACCTTCGGTTCGATGGTTCGCGAACACAAAGGAAGGACGGGGTCCAGAGGGTTGCCCTCCAATTGTTCTTCCCTTCCCCGCCTTTGCGCCATTGGCGGTTGTTTTCTTTTTGTGCATTTCGTGCTTTTCGTGGCTAAAAGTAAAAACGCTGGGTGCAGGGCAGCAATTTTACTTTTAGCCGCCTCTGGCATGGACGCTAACAAAAAACAGAAGGTCTTCCCATGTTTGAAACTCAAAAGCCCAGAAGAAGGTGCGCAGGGCATTATAGAATTCATCACG
>JAISQR010000101.1 GCA_031274035.1 Treponema sp.
TTAACGGGAATGTCAGAAACCTTGGGCTTATCGACAATCTGCCCTATGGCGCCTGCGTGGAAGTGCCGGTGATTGCCTCTCCGGGCGGACTTGAGGCGGTGAAGGTTGGAAGCCTTCCCAATCAACTGGCCGCCCTTATTCATACCAGCGCTATTTGTGAAGAGATGGCGGTTGAAGGCGCCCTTCAGGGGGACCCCCGCAAGGTGTATCAGGCCATAGCCTTTGATCCCCTGACTTCGGCGGTTTTGGGCCTGCGGGAAATAAAAGAAATGACCGCGAAAATGTTGAAACAGAACGAGGAGTATCTGCCGCGGTTTAAAAACAGCGAATTATAAGGGAGCAATAAGAATCAGCTATCTAAATAGTCCCGTATGGTACACCTAAAGATACGCGGAAGTTAAGCGTTTGGGAGGCATTGGCTTGAAAAGAAAAGAAGCGGAATTCCTGGAATCAGTTTTGTATCCTCTGCCGGCTATAGTGTTGGTATCGGTGATGATTTACCTGCCCTTTGTGCTTTCCGGGTATTATTCATTTACAAAATGGGACGGCATCACCCGCACGCCTTCATTTATCGGCCTTGACAACTTTATATCTATCTTTTCAGGCGGCAGCGATTTCTTTAAAACGCTTGTTTTTACCTTCAAGTACACGGTCTTTTTTATGATTTTTTCCAATGTCGCGGCCCTTGCGCTCGCGATAGCGCTGGTAAGAAAGTTTCCCGCCGCCAACATACTGCGGGGAATGTTTTTTGTCCCCTATATCATGAGTATGACCATAGTCGGTTTTATATGGCGCTTCATATTTTCGTCCGGTTTTGATACGTTGTTTATGACGACCCATCTTGGCTTTTTTAACTGGAGCTGGCTTGGAACAGCGGATCTGGCGCTGGTGTCCATTGTGATCGTAGGGTGCTGGCAGGCGCTTGGTTTTTACATAGTCCTATACATAGCCGGACTTGAGGCCATGCCCCGCGACGTAATCGAGGCCTCCATTGTAGACGGCGCGTCAGGATTTACGAAGCTCCGCCGGGTAATGCTTCCGCTTCTCGCGCCCGCAATCTCTACCTGCATGTTCATGTCGCTTACCAACTCGCTTAAAATATTTGACATAATTCTGGCGCTGACCCGGGGCGGACCGGCGGGGAGCACCTATTCGGTAACGCTCGGTATCTACCGTGACGCGTTTCAAAATAACCGCTACGGGCTGGGTTCAGCCGAAAGCCTGGTCTTTTTCATAATCGTTCTTGTGCTTACTCAGTTTGTTATGAAAATTTTCCGCAGTGAAGATCAATAGGAGCGGATGGTATGACATTAAAACAAAAACAGAAATCATTCGCTGTTTTTATCAATGCCCTGGTAACAATCGCGGCGCTGGTTTACATATACCCCGTGTTTCTCATGGTGATTAATTCCCTGAAACCATTTGGCGAAGTAGTCTCGAACGCGATATCCCTGCCGAAAGTCTGGGCCCCTGAAAATTACGGCTTTGTAATTGCCAAGATGAGCTATGCCAAACTTTTTTTCAACACGGCTTTTATTACGATAATAGGCATTGGAGGAATCGTGTTTTTATCAACGACGGCCGCGTATATCCTTCACCGCCGGAAAAACCGCTTTACCGCCTTTGCCCGCCTTTTCATCATCCTGCCCATGCTTATTCCCTTTCAGACCATAATGATTACGCTGCTCAAAACAATGAACGTACTTCATCTCTCGGGAAATCGTGCGGGCCTGGGCATACAATACTGGGGCTTCGGCATACCTATGGCGGTTTTTATCTATTACAATTTTATGGGGACCATACCGCGCGAGCTTGACGAAAGTTCGTACATTGACGGCGCGGGTACATTCCGCACTTTTCTATGGATAATCTTTCCGCTGTTAAAATCCGTAACCGCTACCGTCGTAGTCCTTGACGTTATGTGGATTTGGAATGACTTTCTGCTTCCCCTGTTGATGGTAAACCGGAGCAACGAAACAAAGACGCTTGTTCTTGCGGCGTATACCTTTGTGGGTCAGTTCAATACGGAATGGCATTATGCGATGACGGCCATGGTACTGACGGTTCTTCCGTCCGTCATCTTTTTTATCGCCTTTCAAAAGAACATCATATCCGGTGTCATCGCGGGCGCGGTCAAGGGCTGAGCGGTCAAGGGCGAATCGTGGTTTTTACAAAGGCAAAGCCCTTTGTAAAGAGGCAGTTCCAAAATGTCAGATTTTGAAACTGCAACTTAAAAAACAGCAGTTTTGTAAGGCTTGAGCCTGAAAAACTGCAAGAGTTGGTTTCATCGGACCGTAGGTCCGCAATAACCGATTTTGGAACCAGCTCAAAAATAATCTATTTTATTTGTGGAGGATGAAAAAATGAAAAAATTATTATTGGTTCCGGCGCTGGCGCTGATTTTTACGGCGGCCCTGTCGGCGGGCGGAGGGAAGCAGGCTTCGGCCGGCAAGGTTGAACTGTATATGTTCATATCCCAGCCTGAATACGCCGACGCGATTACGGCCCTCATCAATGAGTACAAGAAGGTTGCGCCGAATGTTTCGATTAACTATGAAACAACCCAGGATTCGTATCCGGCGCTGCTCAAGACCAAACTGAACTCAGGGGATGTGCCGGACATTTTTACCAGTACCGCCGGGGCCGAGATAGATTCCTACAAAGAGTACAGTCTGAATCTTTCCGGGCAGCCTCTCGCCTCAGCGATGATTCCCGCCGTCGCCGATGGCTTTAAGTCGATGGTTGACGGTTCCGGCCCCTATGGGTTTGCTATAAAAGGCAACTTCTTCGGCATCCTGTACAATAAAGATATTTTTGAAAAGGCCGGGATAAGCGAATTTCCGCAGACCCTCAATGACCTGGAGACCGCGTGTCAGAAAATATCCGCGCTCGGCGTAAAACCTTTTACATCGGGCTTCGGAGAATGGTGGGTGTTTAAGCATGTGGCCATGAGTTTCTTCGGTACCGCAAGCAGTGATCCTGTTGCCTTGGTAAAGAAATTTGAAAAGGGAGATGCCAAGCTCTCCGATTATCCGCGTCTTTATAACGACCTGTTCCGCTTTATCGACCTTGTAAAACAATACGGCGACGACAAGCCGCTTGAAACAACCCTTGACCGGGAGATTGCCGCCTTTGCCAACGGACAGGCCGCGATGACCATAGGACAGGGCGCGTGGATTGAGGAAGATTCGCTCAAGATCAATCCCCGTATCCGTATCGGTTTTGACGGCTATCCGGTTTCCGATAACGCCGCCGAATGCAAGGTGGTAACCGGCGCGGATCAGGCCATGCGGGTAAGCAACAGTTCCAAATACCAGAAGGAGCTGCTTGACTTTGTAAATTGGTGGTATACGTCGGACTACGGCAAAGGCTGGTTTGCCAATATCGCCAAGGTTGTACCGCCGATTACCGCCGGCACCATCCCTAATCTGGAAGTACCCAAACAAGGGGCGGCCCTTGTCGCGAAAGAGGGGAGCAACCCGCTTTCAATCATCTATTCGACCGATGCTTTCCATACGGCATTCGGGGAGGCTCTCCAAGCCTATGTAGGCGGAACCGCCACAAAAGACCAAACCTGCGCAGCCATTGAGCGCAGATGGAAGGAAATAGACGGTTAACCGCAGAATCCGGGAACAGGCAAGTCATACGGCTGCCGGTTCCCGGGTGTCTTAAACAGCTACCGTGTTAAAAAAGCATATCTGAGGCTTCAGAATATCAAATTTCGGGGCCATAATGTACATGACAGCAAAACAAGGAAATTATTATGAAGTTTACAAACGGGTATTGGCTTATCAGGGAAGGTATCGAGGCGCACTTTGCGGCAACAGCTTTTGACGCGGTACAAAACGGCAATGAACTTGATGTGTTCGCGCCGGACAAACCGAAAAAAACACGGGGCGATACGCTGAACGAGTGCGAACTTACCGTCCGCTATTCAAGCCCTATGGAAAATATCATCCGGGTGAGGATTACCCATTTTGAGGGAGCGGCGGACGGCGGCGTACATTTTGATCTCCACGAAGCGGATCCATTCGGGAGCCTGCCTTTCACACCGGTAGTTTCCCTACCAAACGGTACTGACGGGGAACTGCCTGAAGCCGCTCTCCGTGCGGGCGGGCTTTCAGTAAGGATACCGCTTGGCGGCAGTTGGGATGTCAGTTTTTGTGCGGAGGGCCGGGTCCTTACCAAGTGCGAAGCCAAGTCAACCGGCTATATGGTGAGCAAACGCGGCGGCGGTTATCGAGAGGACCCTTTTCTGGAAGTGCCCCAGGGGGATAAAACGCCGCCGGCGGGAACCTACATAAAAGAGGAACTGACGCTGGGCGTCGGTGAGTGGGTATACGGTTTCGGCGAACGGTTCGG
>JAISQR010000290.1 GCA_031274035.1 Treponema sp.
GGGTACAGTGTATCACATTGTAAAATAATTACAACTCATGCGCCGACCGCTTTCATGGCAATATCGTTTACCTGTTTCAGTCTTAAGGGATCGTAGCGCAGGGTACTGATATCCTTAAAAGCAAACTCCAGGGGTGAGCCGGTGCGTTTGCAGATCTCCAGGGTACGCTCAAGGTCTTTGCGTATCTGGCTGCCGTCAAAAGTGGTACCGGCCAGAAAAGCGGGATTCGGTTTATTGGAGACCACATAATCGCCGCCTATCTGCTCGGCCATCTTTTCCCTGTCCGCCCAGGGACTCACGGAAATTTTGCGTACATGGGGAATGCGCTTGACCGCGTCCAGCTTGAGTTCCAGAGGATCGCAGCAACCGTAATACACCAGGCCGAAACGATTGAACAGGGGCATGAGGGGTTCAATTTCGTATTCCTCGTACATGGCGGGGGACACCGTGGCAAGGGCCTGGGCCATAGCGTACATCCACACATCCTGGGTCCGCGGCTTTTCGGGATCAAAACCCGGCGCGGGAAGGTCGCTTGTCCATGCGCCGGTTGTATGGATGAGGTTTTCCCCGGCGTAAATGAGACGCTGTTCTTCCAGTTGATCGAGCATCACCATGTAGCCGTCCACCACCCGCTTTACCAGGGCGTGCATCATTTCAGGTTCATCAATAAAACCGTAGAGTATACCTTCCACGCTCATCCACATGGCGATAGGGTCCCAGACCGAAAGGTAATGGTCAAACCATCCCTCCCGCTTCCGGGGCATGATGCCGTCGAAAAGCCAGTCCGCCATATCCATGCGCCGCTTGGTTTCGGCCTTATCGTGGACTATCACCGGCATCTTTATCTTTTCCACATCCTCAATGGTTTTGAACTGGTTTTCATAGTCATGGCTCACGATGTCGTTGGCGTTGTCCGTGGCCAGGGTATGCTCCCTGATGGCCACCCCAAATATACGGTTCATCACCGCCAGGGGATCCTGGTTGAAGGGCTCTATCGCCATGGGCACCCTGATACAGGGTTCAACTACCATGTCCACCGGGAAATATTCCCACTGCAAAAGAGTCTTCCTGAATTTTTCCTCATAGGCGCGGCATTCCGCTGTTTCACACTGGAGGTCGAGTTTGCCGTCTATGTTCATCTCATTCCAGCAGACCTGATCGATAGTAACCATAGGCCGCTCGGGTTTCAGGCCGTTAAGCGCCCGCCAGAGCCGCTTCTTCTCTTCCTGAACCGGCAGGGCGGCTATCTCCGCGATTCTCTCCGCCAATTTCCGCAGTATGCCGCGGTCGTGTTCCAAGTTATCCATAGTGGGTTAATTGTACAGGCGGTTCAAGATTTCAGTCAACAAATTTAATATCACGTCAGGGTACAATTTTCTAAACGTTTAGATTTGATGATAATGCGCCTCGCACTAAGCGGAGGCGTTTAACTCTTTACGTATCGGTCCGCCGGTGTGGACAGGGGGCTGGCGGACGGCCTAGTTGTTACCTCTGAAATGGCCGTAGACGGTCATGAGGTCCGTAATCCCGGTGTCCATGGCTTTGAGGCAGCGTTCCATAGCTTCACCTTCAAACATCAGTTTTGTATTATGAAAAATAATGTCCTCGATTTTATTCCAGGGAACGATAATCGAATTTTTTTTATTGCCCCCCGCGCGTTTCCGTACATATTGATAATTGTCCAGAGTGATCCGCATCCAGGGATAGAGTTTTAAGAGATTGTTGTTTTCATACGAATGTATTGACGATGATTGTCCGTTAAGGATGGTGAGATAATAACTGACATCTTTCCGGTAAAGCCATTTGAAAAATTGCCAGGCCCTGTCCTTATTCCGTGAAAGAGAGTTTATCCCGAAATTCCAGCCTATGGAAATGGGACACCTGCCGGGAATAAACGAAAGGCCGAGTTTCCCGAAGATGTCGCCGTTAATGGCATCCATGATCTTCGGTGCGAATTCGGTAAAAGTGATGATCATGGCGGTCTTACCGGTGTAGAAATCCCGCACTACATCGGGGATGGCGGTTGAAAAAACAGGGCTCGGAGTGTAATTCTGCAGGTCCAACAGGTTGTCGAAGGCGAGGCGGCAGTTTTCGGTGTTGAACAGGGGAAGGCCCTTCCCGGTGAAATAGCGGCCGCCAAAGCCCCAAATACGGCTGTATATTTCGGGACAGAGTTCTTCGGGGATAGTACCGGGACAACTGGTCCCGAATTCCACGGGAGAGGCTTTGTTGAAAGAGCGGGTGAAAAAGCGGGCCGCCATATTATATTCGGACCAGGTTTTAGGCGGCCTGAGTTTTGTTTTATATTCATTATAGTAATCCCTTGATATTATGGGGTCGTCGAAGAGGTCGCTGCGGTAGAACATGATCTGTGCGCCTCCGGCAAAAGGGACGCTGTAATAGCGGTCCCGGTACCGGGAATTTTCCATGGTTTCGGGGGTAACGGAATTGAAAAACAGGCGGTCTCCGGTGACGAGGCCGGTGAGGTCTTCAAGAAAATTATTCTGGACCAGATAACTGAGCCAGGGTATATCGAACATATACACGTCGTACCGGGGTTTATAAGACTGGGCGTCTTCGATTATGTGTTCCAGGAGCTTGTCCTGAATAACGGTTTCAAGAACCAGGGAAATACCGCAGTCATTCCTGAATTTCCGGGCCAGTATCTTTATGGGGTCAACGGCGAAGCTGCTGTCCAAAAGCAGCAGCCGGAGTTCAGGGGTTTTCCTTGTCCGGATGTTCCGGCTCTCCCGTCTGCGCCGGGGTATGGTGATCCCCGATTTAAGGATGTTGTCGTCCAGGATGAGGGTTTCACTTTTTTCTGAAGCGCCGTTTATGGTTCTGATGAGCAGTTCTGCCGCGCCTGTCCCCAAACTAAAGGCCGGCCTTGACGTGTGGAGCACCTTGGGAAGGTAACGGGTATCCATCCAGGTTTCTTCGGAAAAAACGATAACCAGGCTGTCGCTTAGGGATATGCCCAGAACACCGGCGCCTTCCATAATACCCCGGGCTATATTCCCCGATGTGGCAATAACGGCGTCGGGGTTTGGGTTGCTGTAAAGCTCGGCCAGGGCAACGCGGAAGGCGTCTTCTTCGGTCATGTTGGTATAACAGAGCCGTACCGCCAGGTTTCTGTCCGCGCATATTTTCCGGAACGCGTCGGCGGAATCGCTTTCACTGGAAATTTCCGGGTTACCGCAAAAAAGGAGAATGCGCCGGTAATCCTTTTTATTAAGCTCCTCCACCAGATACGTGATGGTCTTCCCGTTGGAGATACCCGCAAAGTTGATGTTCCCGGTTCGGGGCTGCCGTTCGATGAACACGATGGGAATTTTACAGGCGAGGAGCTTCTTTATATAAGACGAATCATTGGCAAGGCAGCTTATAAGGAGGATTCCGGCGAAATTTCTTGAAATAAAATCGTTAATTATCTCGATTTCCGTCTTGGGCTGGTTGTTTGAAAAACCGATTATAGCGAAATACTGATTTTTCTGGATTACCGCGGTGATGCCTTTGAAAATTTCGCTGTGGTAAAGATCGTCTATACTGGTAAGAAGCACGCCTATATCCCGGCTTGTGTGGATTTTGAGCCTCCGGGCGCTCTCGTTGGGTATATAGTTGAGTTTTTCGATGGCGGCCATGATCTTTACCCTGGTGGAATGAGACACGTTCTTCTTGCCGCTCAGGGCGCAGGAAACCGTGGCAATACTGACTCCCGCAAGTTTCGCCACGTCCTTTATCGTTACCATAGACATCCTCATCTAAACGTTTAGATTTTTTTCCAAAAAAAATGAAAAATTAATTTGCCATTTGATTATATCAATTATATACTAACTTAGGCAAAACGGATAGATTCCAGCGGCATGAAAGGGATGATTGAAAAGCATGACATCACGGGATTACGTATTAGACAGCATCAACCACCGGGAACCGGCAAAATTGCCCCTGGATCTGGGGGGAACCCCCAGTTCAGGTATTTCGGCCATAGGTTACAACAAGCTCAAGACAGCCCTAGGGATCGACGACCGGGCCAACCGGGTCTACGATGTGGTTCAGCAGGTAACCCAACCGGAACTCAATGTACTGGACGCCCTCAATGCGGATGTCCTTTGTCTGGGCCGTACCTTTAACGAAAAGCCCGGCGACTGGTACGATGTAAACCTGGCGGACGGCAGCCTTGCCCAGTACCCGGTTTGGTTCAAACCCCAAAAGGAGTCCAACGGCGCTTACACGGTCCGGGACGAAGCGGGCGACACGATCGCCCGTATGCCGGTGGGCGCCACCTTCTTCGATCAGACCTTTTTCCCCTATTTAGACGGCTATCCTGAGAATTACCGGGACCTTCCCAAGGCCATGGCAAAGGTTCATTGGCAGAAGCTTGCCCACAGTCCCTGGGATAACGCGGGGATGGAAAACTTCTGGGGGGAACTGCGCGGCCGGGCCTTGAAACTCCGCGAGACCGGCGGCCGGGCCGTCATTATCACCTGCGGGTGCAACCTCTTTGAGTGGGGGACTTTTCTCCGCCGTATGGACAACTTCCTCATGGACATCTACGCCGAGCCTGGGGAGGTGGAGCGGCTTCTGGACGCCCTGATGGAGATACACCTGGCCTCCCTGGAGAAAGTCTGTAAAGCCCTGGGCGATGTGGTAGATATTCTGCGTTTCGGGGATGATCTGGGCATGGGCACGGGTATGTTCATGTCCGCGGAAAAGTACCGGGAACTCTTTAAGGGCCGGCATACCATCCTCTGCGATTATGTGCATAAACACAGTTCCATGAAAACCTTCCTCCATTCCTGCGGTTCTATTTATCCTATCATGGGTGATCTTATCGAGGCAGGTTATGATATAATAAATCCGGTACAGACTTCCGCGGCGCGGATGGACCCTGAAACACTTAAACGGGAGTTCGGCAGGGACATCTGCTTCTGGGGCGGCGGCTGCAA
>JAISQR010000372.1 GCA_031274035.1 Treponema sp.
TAAGTTCAAATTCTTCACGGCTTATGTCGCTCGGATAATGGTGTCTCGCCATAACATTCCTCCCTCCCATATCTATACACCTTTTCCACTATCTTGCCAAGATATTAGACAGGCTCTTAGAAATTCAACCGCTAAAGGCACGAAAAGACACGAAAAAGGTACAGTACACTGCTTCCAAGTAAACTTGCTGGTAAATGCCGACGCCCTTCTGGACGAAGCATTGAAAAAATACTATATTTGCTATCATGCAAATTCGAGATCGCTATGCTCCTTCGCCGACCGGGCTTCAGCATATAGGCGGCGTCAGGACAGCTCTTTTTAACTACCTCTTTGCCCGTTCCAAAAACGGCAGCTTTATCCTGCGCCTTGAGGATACGGATAGGACGCGCTTTGACCAAAGTTTTGTACAAAACCTCTACGATACCTTTTCGTGGCTGGGTTTTCGCTGGGACGAAGGCCCTGATACGGGCGGCAGAGCCGGCCCTTACATCCAGTCCGAACGTTTTGCCCTGTACCGCGAGTATGCGCAAAAGCTCATTGATGCGGGTAAAGCCTACTACTGCTTTTGCTCCGCTGAACGCATTGACAGGGTACGCAGGGAACGGGAAGAGGCTAGTTCTAAAGGCATCTCGCGTGAAACAGGCTACGACCGTTTCTGCCGGAGCATCCCTGCACCGGAAGCGGCCGCGAGAGTTGCCGCAGGAGAGGCCCATACCATACGCCTTAAAATCCCCCTAGGGGAAAGCACCCGTTTCCATGATGAACTTCTGGGGGACATAGAGTGGAAAAACGAAGATATCAACAGCGATCCTGTGCTGCTTAAATCAGACGGCTTCCCCACCTACCACCTTGCCAATGTGGTAGACGATCATCTTATGGAGATAAGCCATGTACTGCGGGCGCAGGAATGGCTCCCTTCAACGCCCCTGCATGTAATTATGTACCATAGTTTCGGCTGGGCGCCTCCTGTTTACTGCCACCTCCCTATGGTGATGGGCCAGGACGGTAAAAAGCTAAGTAAACGCCATGGGGCCGCCAGCATAGACGAATTCCGGTGTCAGGGCTTTCTTTCCGAAGCCCTTATCAACTATATAGCCCTGCTCGGCGCCTCCTACGAGGAAGGCAAGGATATCTACAGCCTTGATGAACTTGCCGCACGCTTCAGCCTGGAAAAGCTCAACAAGGCGCCGGCGGTATTTGATTATAAAAAGCTGGAATGGTACAATGCTTACTATCTCAGGCGGAAGAGCGATGAGGACCTTGCCGCCCTCATGCTGCCCTATGCGGTCGATGCCGGTCTTTTCGCCGCGCCGGGGACGGCGCCGGATACAGGGCAGAAGGCCGTTTTTACCGCGGCCATGCCCCTCATCCGCGAGCGTATCAACTTTCCCGGCGAAGGCCCTGACAAGCTGCGCTACCTTTTCTCCGATCCGCCGCTGCCTGCCAAAGAAGAATTTTTCCCCAGGAAGGCGGACCTAAGCTGCACGGTGGAACTCCTTCATTCGGGTAAGGCCTGCGCCGAATCCCTTGCACTGGCTCCGAATGACGAAAGCGCAGAGGCTTTTGTCAAAGCCTTTGCAGGGCAGAACGGGCTTAAACTGGGCGACCTCTTGATGCCTCTCCGCGTCGCCATCACCGGCAGCCGCGTCAGCCCTCCCCTCTTCGGATCGCTCAGGCTCCTGGGACCGGAAAAATCCCTTTTCCGCATTGACCGCGCCCTAACCTATCTTGAAAGCGGGAGGGCTGCGGATTAACGCGGATTCCGGTTCGACGGCTTTATCCTTGTCAATTCGCGTAATGCGTGGATAATATTCTATCCTTTCCGCGGAACTGACGCTCACGATCAATACGCCGTGGTTCCTCCGTCCACCGGCAGCGATACGCCGTTCAGGAAGGATGCTTCGTCCGAGGCAAGGTACAGAGCCGCGTTTGCCACATCCGAGGCGGCAGCGAGCCTTCCCAGCGGGACTTCCCCTATACGTTCCTCTTTCCGTGCAGGGTCCTTGAAAAGCGCCTGCATCAAGGGCGTGTCAACCGTACTGGGGTGTATGCTGTTACAGCGTATATTGTCTTTGGCATAACGGACTGCGATAGTTTTGGTCAACAGGGTAACGGCGCCCTTGGTAACGGTGTAGGCTTCGGTTGTGTATTTATGCCCGATAAGGCCGCAGACCGAAGACATATTGATGATGGAGCCGCCCCCGCCTTTACGCAGCAGGGGGATGGCATGCTTGGTTCCCAGGAAAGGGCCCTTTACATTTACCGCAAGCATGGTATCAAGGTTTTCAACCTTCATTACCTCCACCGCTTCTCGTATATTGATTCCCGCGTTATTCACCAACACATCAAGGCGGCCGCATTCCTTTTCCACCGCGGCAAAGGCGCTCTTCCAGCTCTCTTCGCTGGTAACATCAAGCGAAACAAAAAAAGCCCTGCCGGATTTTTCTTTAATGCCGGCAACAGTTTTATTCCCCGTCTCCGCATTAAGGTCTCCAATAAAAACAACAGCGCCCTCTTCGGCAAAACGTGCGGCAATCGCGGCGCCCAAACCCTGTGCGGCGCCGGTGATCAGCGCAACCTTATCTTTCAAACGCATAAAATCTCCTTAACAAAATATAACCACAAACCGCACGAATAGAAACGGCCCTACTTTTGGGGTTTTACGCGCAAATCGCAACAAACTCCCGGCAAAAACTCGTGATGTTCGTGGTTAAAAATTCTCCCAGCAAACTTACGTTGCTTTCCGTACTTCTATCTTCGCAAGTTTTTCGTAATGCCTCACTATAGCGCTGTGATCATTTGCCGCATAACCGTCGGTCTTGAGCCCCTGGAGTATCTCCATAACCTCGGCGGTAAGCGGAATAGGAACGCCCAAGTCGTGTCCGGTATCCAACGCATTCTGTAGATCCTTGATGTGCAGTTCAATTCGGAAACCAGGCTTAAAGTTACCGTCAAGGATCATCGGAATTTTGGCATTCATAACCGTAGAACCGGCAAGACCGCCCTTGATTGCGTCAAATACCTTTGCAGGTTCAACGCCTGCCTTGGCCGCCAGGACAAAGGCTTCGGATACCGCCGCAATATTGAGGGCGACAATAATCTGATTGGCAAGTTTGGTAACATTACCCGCGCCTATATCGCCGGTAAGTGTTACCGATGCACCCATTTTTTCAAGGATAGGTTTTACCTTATCAAACACCGCCTGAGATCCGCCTACCATAATAGCCAGACTCCCGTCAATAGCCTTGGGTTCGCCGCCCGAAACAGGCGCGTCCAGGAATTCGACGCCCTTCGCCTTGAGCGCCGCGCCGACTTCCTGCGAAGCGGCGGGCGCAATAGAACTCATATCCACCACAACAGCGCCGGCCTTGGCGCCTTCTACAACACCGCCCTGCCCCAATATCGCTTCCTTAACATGCGGCGAATTCGGCAGCATCGTAATAATAATATCACTCTTCGATGCTACATCCTTGTTGGAAGATGCGCCTTCCGCGCCCAGCGCGACAAGATCATCGAACTTCGCAAACTTGTCGTACACACAGAGCTTGTATCCGGCCTTGATCAGATTCTTTGCCATAGGCCGTCCCATAATTCCCAAACCGATAAATCCAATAATCATCTTTAACCTCTTTAATAAAGCGGCGGCAACGCCGCTTATGTATAATCAAACATTAACACACCGTGTTAATGAATCTCTGTTTTTGGGTTAGCGCTTCTCTAAAGCCTTCTTCACCGCCTTGTATACATCTTCCGTACTCAGGCCGAATTTCACCAGTAATTCCTCGTAGGTGTGCGCCGATGTACCAAATATGTCATCAATAGCGACAATACCAAAAGCCGCATTCACCTCCCCAATGATAAGCGATGCAACGGCCTGGCCTAAACCGCCTGTACGCACCGATTCCTCGGCGCACACAACAGCCTTCTTCCCCCTGGCATACTTGAGTACCTCTTCTTTCAAAAGGGGCTTAATCGTACTTACATTCAGCACTTGCACTGAAACGCCTTCCTGCTTGAGACGTTCCGCTGCTTCCACCGCCTTGCTTACCATAACGCCCGTAGCAAAGACAGCCGCATCGCTGCCGTCAACTATAGGATATATCTTGCCGATTTCGTATTCGCCCTCCGGCGGCGTATACACGGGAAGATCGTTACGGTTTATCCTAATATAGACAGGCCCATTATATTTAAGTACAGCCTTCACTATCTTTTTAACTTCAACCGCATCCATCGGGTTGAGTACGGTCATGTTCGGCATAGCCCGAATAATGTTTGCGTCTTCCACCGACTGATGCGTCTTGCCGTCGCCAAAGTCCGAAAGACCGCAGCTTGATCCTACAAGTTTAACGTTAGCCTTGGGTATGGCAATAGCGCAGCGCATCTGGTCGTAGGCACGTCCCGAAGCAAACACCGCGAAGGTGCCGGTAAAGGGTATCTTACCTGCAAGGGCAAAACCTGCCGCCGTTGAAGTCATGTTCTGTTCGGCAATACCCATTTCAAAGAAACGGTCGGGGTACTTATCCTTGAACATTGCCGACATAGTCGATTTTGAAAGATCCGCTTCCAGTACCACAATATCCTTATTTGTCTTGCCCTCTTCAACCAGGGCTTCCCCATACGCCTTCCTGAGATTCGCCTTTTCCATTTATAAACCCGCCTTTGCTGTTTCCAGCTCCTGAATAGCCTTGTTGTAGGCTGCCTCATCCAAAATACCGTTATGATATGCGGCATTCCCCTCGGCAAATGAAAAACCTTTCCCCTTAACCGTATCCAGAATGATCAGCGACGGCTTTCCCTTTACCGCCTCCGCCTGTTCAACCGCCTCAATTATCTTTGCAGGATCGTGGCCGTCCGCCATGATAACTTCCCAGCCGAAGGCGCTCCATTTTTTATCAAGATCGGGAATATCAAACACTTCCTTTGTCGGGCCGGTTGCCTGTATTTTGTTCCAGTCGAGGAATGCGGTAAGATTATCAATCTTGAAATTTGCGGCAGCCTCCGCCGCTTCCCAAAGCTGGCCTTCGCTCTGCTCGCCGTCCCCCATGATCACATAGACCCGCGCGGGATTCTTGTCCAGCCGCAGCGCCAGCGCCATACCATTGCCGATAGAAAGCCCCTGTCCCAGAGAACCTGTTACGGCCTCAATCCCCGGAATGGTCAGATCGGGATGGCCCTGCAAAAGCCCGTCCAGTTTCTTGACGCGCTTCAGTTCCGAACGGGGAAAGAATTCCTTTTCGCAGAGCGCCGCATATTGAATAAGCGCGGCATGGCCTTTGGAAAGAATAAGCCTGTCCCTGGACGGATCGTGCAGGTTGTTCTTCTCGATTTTCATTTTATAAAAATAAAGAACCGCCATTACTTCCGCCAGCGAGACGGAGCCGCCTAAATGCCCGGCAACGCCTACGCCTATCATTTCAAGAACATCGGCGCGCAGTTTAAGAGCAATACTTCTAATTTCATTGATTGTATTCGCACTTACCATTAAATAAGCCTCCCTTGCTTGCAGTTTACTTGTAGGACATATGATTATTATATATAATACATACTATGAATAATGTCAAGCAAACAATAACAGATACGGAAAAATCTCTCCATCCTTCTGCATTAAAGATAACGAAAGTTAAAACCGCGTCCCTGCGGGTACAAGTTTATACACAGCTTAAAGAAAGGCTCATGCAGGGTGTCTGGAAAATAGGGGAAAAGCTGCCCTCCGAAAGCGAACTCTGCGCCCAGTTCGGTGTCAGCAGGGTAACGGTGCGCGCCGCCATTCAACAGCTTGAGATACTCGGCCTTGTCGAAACAAAACACGGAGACGGTACATTTGTTAAAAATTTTTCTTCGATAGAAAAACTTGACACCTTCCACCCGCTTATGCAGGTAGAAAAAAAACAGGACCTCATTACCGTTCTGGAATACCGGAAGATCATCGAAAAAGGTACTATGGGGCTTGCCCAGGAAAAAGCCTCGGCTGAGGATATTAGTTTTTTGGAAGAAACCTATAGGACTATGGTTAATGCCAAAAAGGACATGGCCGCCTATACCTGTGCTGATTTGGCCTTCCACTACCGGCTTGCAGAGATAACCCGGAACCCCATCATCATCAAAGTTTACGAAATTCTCAATGACATACTCAGTACGGCTATGACCGACATTGTCAATCTGCTCGGCAGGGATCTGGGCCTAATCTATCACCGGAAACTTATCGATTCTCTTAAAAAGGGGGACAAGGACAAAAGCGAAGCCCTGATGGAAGAACATATTGAAATGACCATACAGGCCATTAAGAAACGAGGGGATAAAGAATGAACCTGGGCCCTCGAAGTTTGCGCATCCTCTGCGGGCGGCGGCATTTATTTTTTCAACCGCCGGCATGCATATCTTTAAAACCGTAATTAATATAGTAAAAAACAACCGCAAAGATACTATCATAGCGATCGGCCTGGATATATCTAAAAATTACCCACATTTTTCTAAAGTTCATCCGTAGCGGTTTTATCAAATATACCGGTACTATTTCCCTATGCACTATAATATAATCTTTAAGAGAATCCCCCGGGCTCCTTTCTTTTTTATTCTGCCTTCCTTTATTTTGTATACGGGATTTGTCATTGTTCCATCCCTGACCAGTATTCAGCTTTCCTTTACCAACTGGGATGGACTTAATCCGGTATACCGGTATATTGGTCTTGATAATTATATTGAAATATTTACCAGCAAGCGCTTCCTTGGGGCTTTTCGGAATACCCTGTATATAACCTTCCTGGTCTCGATAGGGGAAAATATCACGGCTCTTGCCCTTGCCCTCGCACTGGATAAGGTCCGCTGGTTCAAGAGCCTCTTTAGGGCGATTTTTTATATTCCGGTGCTTATTTCCGGTATCGTTTCCGGTTTTATATGGTTAACCATGTATAACTGGAACTTCGGGGTGATTAATACCCTGCTCCTCCAGGCCGGCCTTGAGTCTTTACGGGTAAACTGGGTAGGGGATCCCAATATCGTACTCTCTTCCCTGATTTTTACTATCATTTGGAAGGGAATGGGTTACTATATGGTCATATACCTCGCGGGGCTCCAGAGTATTCCCAAGGACTGTCTTGAGTCGGCGACTATAGACGGCGCAAATTCCTGGCAGTCATTTTGGTATATCACCTTTCCTTTATTAGCCGGTTCCCTAACTATTAATTTTACCCTGTCCCTGATCAACGGACTTAAAATTTTTGATCAGATTGTCGTAATGACCAACGGAGGACCTGGTTTCGCCTCAGAAACCATTACCTATCTCATCTACCGTGTCGCTTTTTCCGAAGGACGCCAGGGGTTTGGCACGGCCCTGGCGGTAGTTCTTTTTATCCTGATATTTGTATTAAACGGTATTCAGTCCAGGGTTCTGCGGGCCAGGGAGGTACAGTTATGAGACCGGTAAAGATCGGAGGGCAGGGGGGAAAAATCCGCCCTGTTCATATTGCAGGATTTATACTGTTCATTTTAATTGCCGCGGCTTTTATATTTCCGGTACTTATTTCTTTTATGTCCGCGTTCAAATCCAATGGGGAAATTCTGAATAATCCCGTCGGTCTTCCCAAGGGGTTTTTTGTATGGCGTAAGGGTCAAGGGTGTTCGTTCCGCTGACCAGGATACCGACGGGTAATCCGTGCGGACCCTACGATACGGCTCTGGTTGGTCCTTTTTGTTCCCCGCGGGTTCCCGTGCCAAGGCTGCTTTTACCATACCGCCGTCCGCGCTTTACCGCTCCCAGCCGGTGGCTCTCACTTCATCAGAACTTATCAGCCCTTCCTGCCACAGCCGCTCGAAAAATCCCGCTTTCGCCCATTCGCAGAAATACTGTTATGTGCAATTTGCGCTGG
>JAISQR010000418.1 GCA_031274035.1 Treponema sp.
GGATCGGAAACAAATTTGCTTCTCCATGAATCAGGCTTGACCCGTATTACCGGATTCTCTTTATAGCGCTCCCAATGGACAAGGTCTTTGGAAGTTACCACGCCGGTTTGTTCTATCCACGATCCGGTAGTTTGGTTCTTGGCATTATAAAAAGCATAAAAAGTATCGTCCTTTTGTACAAGGCTGGCCTTGTAAAGGCCCCCTTTTTCCCAGTCCGCGCCGTCCCGCCATGAAAAGATCGGTTCGTCGAGCCGGTGCCAGTCGAGAAGATTCTCGTCTTCCGTCCACGCCATACCCATTACTCCGGGACCTTCTTCAACTCCGGCCTCAGGGTAGGAATGATAGATCATCCAGTATTTGCCCTGAAATTTTTTAGGCTTATATGTCCCGTAGAGTTCCTCGTCCCGCAGTATCCATGTGCCGCAGGTCTGTATACTGTCCCATTTTCCCTTTATGCCGGTCCGTTCCAAAACCATACCGTAATGCTGCCAATGGAGGAGGTCGTCGCTGACTGCCAAAGCGGACTGATAACCTATACCGTCAAAACCGGTATAAAGCATAAAATTTTTTCCATTGTGCCTGAACATAAACGGCATACCGACACAAACGGAATCAAATGCCCCTTCAACGCCAGAACCTTCAATAATTGCCTTGCCGTATTTGTACGGGACGGCGTAGGTTTTTAAGAGTGGTTCTGTGTCCATAATTGCAAACTCCTTAATACACGGCTATATCTAGGAAGCATTATTATAGAAAAAATCCGCGAGTTATGGCAGACCCGCGGATCAAATTTGCATAAAACAGGTTTATTTTACCTTATCCTGCCATAGCCCCGGAGTTGTTGAGTTGCTTCGTCAAGCAAGGCCTGTCCGCCGGAAGCGCGCCACTGCCTTACAAAACCGTCGTAGTCTGAGGTCTGGCCAAGAATGTACCTAATGGTAAATTCTTTATAAACAGTGTCAGCCTGGGCGACATTATCACTGTTCAGATTGAGAAGGAACCTGTCATCAGGATTCCTTGGCGCAGCCATGATAGCCTGGCTCATTTCAAGGGCTTTTACGGTAGCCGCATCAGGCTGCGGGGTCTGGCCTATTACACCATTTCCCAGCAAGGAATAAGAAGTGATGATTTTACCCCAGTTCCAGAGACCGCCGTTCTGCCCTTCATTATAACCCTTTCGCGCGCCGGCCTTTGTTCCCGCATCATCATTAATATATCTTCTCCCCGCTACTTCAATCATCGGGAATTTATCAATATCTACGCCGAGACGTACCATGTAATATTCCCGGTTTGGCGGACAGGCGGTATCAAGAAGCTTGGCAATAGCTGCCATTTTTGATGAATCCCTGCCCGCACTGGCGGAAACGGTACGGATCTGTCCAAATGGTGATAGAGGAGCGAGTTTACCACCCTCAGGAGATCCCTTGGGCAGGGGAAGATAGTCCCACCATTTTTCAACGATACCGTCCTTACGGCTCCAATCTGTTTCCGAGATCAGGGCTTCGGGAGGATACCATGTTAGGCCGTATTTTCCATTGTAAAGATTAGCCGTCCTGTCACCCCAGGTTACGGTATACCAATCAGGATCGATAACTTGAGCGTCAACAAGCCGTTTAACGAAGTCAAGCGTTTTTTTGTAATTACCGTCAATAAAATCATTGGTTACCGTGTTATTGGAAATATAATATTCCACAGGACCGTACATAAGCCCCAAATACCTCAATTCATTTAAGGCCGTGTTGGAACCGCCGACCGCGGCAGTAATACCGTAGGTGTCGTTTCTTCCGTTGCCGTCAGGGTCATTGAATGTAAACGCCCTGAGTACTTCAAACAGTTCATCGGGAGTTGCGGGTGTTTTCAGACCCAGTTTTTCAAGCCAGTCTTTGCGTATGTTCCAGCCCCAAAGTTGTTCACCCGGTTCGGCGGATACGCAAACAAGCTTTCCGTTTACCGTAAAATAGGTGATAGCGGTTTCACCCATTCTCTGGAAAGCGGTAGACATACTGCTCTTATGGGGATTCCAGTCGTCAATAAGTACGCCCTGATCATAGGTGCTGAACAATAACCTTGTATCGTCAAAGAGAATCAAGTCCGGCATATCCCCGGCCACCGCCCTTGTGGTGATCTCCGAATTGAAATCAGAGGCATAGGTGAGGTTCCAGGCAGCGCCGGTAAGTTTATCAATAAACTCTTTATAGGGATCGCTGCCTTCAATGGGGGTAGGTACCCAGGGCGCCATAAATACCTCAATCTTTACAGGGCCGCTTGAAGCGGAACCGCCCTGAGACTGAGAACCGCCCGCAAAGACGGGAAGGATTGTTACCGCAATGAGCAGTACCGGCAAAATGATCGTTGCTTTCTTCATCTCTATTTCTCCTCTTGAAAAAATATTTTTAACTGCCTTAGCGAAACCGCTTTAGCAGTATTAACACCTATTCCTTTACCGCCCCCATATACACACCCTTGGTAAAGTATTTTTGCAGAAAGGGATAAATACACAAAATGGGCAGGGTTCCCAATACCGTTATTGCCATCCGAACGCTGTTTGGGGTAATACGGGCGCTGAGATCAAAGGCGCTGCCCGTTGACGACCTTTGGGTTAAAATCGCTATATTGACAAAAAGATCCCTCATTAAAAGCTGGAACGGTTTGAGGCTTGCGTCTTTAAGGTAAACCGCGGCATCGAACCAGGCATTCCAGTGGCTCACAGCCGTAAATAGGGTAAGGGCTGCTATTACCGCCTTACTCAAGGGAACAACGATAACCCACATGATGGTAATCTCCCCCGCCCCGTCGATTCGGGCGGATTCCTCTATGGATTCAGGGGTGTTAAGGAAAAACTGGCGGAATACGAGAACCGCCCATGAATCCACCAGACCGGGAATAACCAAAGCCCAAATGGTGTTGTATATTTTTGTACCGTTAACTACCAGAAATGTAGGGATCAAACCACCGCCGAAAAGGATGGTTACCAGGGTCATAAACAGGATAGCCTTATTGAAGGGAATATCCCTGCGGGAAAGCACATAGCCCATACACATAGTGAAAAAAATTGTTAGAGATGTACCCAACAAGGTACGTGTTACACTAACTCTGAATGCGCGCAGAAAAGTAGTTCCTTCGTTCAATACGGTTCGATAGGCGTCAAGGACGGGCTGTTTTGGAATAATAATTTTGCCGCCCGAGGCTGTCCATTCTGTTTCTGATACAAAAGAAGAACTAACGACGTAAAAAAGGGGGAAAACGGCGAGAAGAAGCAGAAGCGTAACAACGAAATAAATAACCGCCTGATATATAATATCACCTTTAGTTAATCTCATTTGCTTCCGCCTTTACCAAATACCAACACCAAAAAATTTACGGGATATTTTGTTGAACAGCAGGACAAGGATCAAGCCTACCACCGAATTGAACTGGGAAACCGCCGCCGCAAGACTGTATTTAAATTCACCCAAACCACGCCGGTATACCCAGGTTCCAATAACATCGCCGATTGAATAGGTCGCCGGCGAATAAAATAAAAGAAGCTGTTCAGTACCGGCGTTGTTGAGGACGTTTCCCAACGCTATTGTCAGGCAGAACGCGATAACCGGAAAGATTCCCGGTATAGTAATATGAATAATCCGTTGTATAGGACCTGCTCCGTCAACCCTGGCGGCTTCGTAAAGCTGGGGATCGATATTGGTCAGCGCCGCCAAATAGATGATGGTTCCCCACCCCAGCTCTTTCCACAAATCGGACCCGAAAAGCAGGGGATAGAACCACCTTATATCCATGAGGAAATTTTTCGGTTTGCCGCCAAAAGCGGCAATGATGTTGCTGACATAACCGCTTGAAGTAAAAAGCGCCTGCACTATGGCGTAAATAACCACCCAGGAGAAAAAATGGGGGATATACAGGATACTTTGGCTGATCCTGCGATATGCGGAAGAGGTCATGTCAAAAAGGAAAATGGAAAGAATAATTGGAGGCAGGAAACCGATAGCCAGCCTCAACAGGCTGATCACTACCGTATTGACGATAATACGGCTGGTTTCAGGCGTGGAAAACAGGGATTTGTAGTTGTCAAAACCTACCCACGAGCTGCCCCAAAGCCCGCCCATGATACGGTAATTTTTAAATGAGAGCATAAACTGCGCCACAATAGGGAAATAGCGGTAAACAAAATAATAGACAATGGGAATCAGGATAAACAGATAGAGGACCCTATACCGCCTAAACCGGGCGGAGAAATCAGCCTTCATACGCCGACTCCCCGGTTAACAAACAGACGAAACCGGCTCTTTCGGCCCAAACTACTATACGAATGTCGGGGGGGGGGGGGGGGGGGGGTGGAGTTTTTTAGGTGGTTGCAG
>JAISQR010000459.1 GCA_031274035.1 Treponema sp.
GTGGAGGTGCCATACCCGTTCCCATTCCGAACACGGAAGTCAAGCCCTCTCACGCCGATGATACTGCCGCTCGAAGCGGCGGGAAAGTAGGTCGTTGCCAGGCTTTTTTATTTTGAATAAGTTAAATTCAAAGTTAAAATTTTGTAACTACTCAGGACTAATGCGGGGCTATCGTGGTGCAATCGGCGGAACGGAGGTACTTTTAGCCGGAAGGGGCTTGCCCCTCAATGAGCCGATTGGAGCGAAAGGGGCGGAGCCCCTTTGTGAGGGACCCACAGGGTCCCCAAGCACTTGAGAACACGTATAAATATCGCATATACCTAAGTAGTTACAACAATTTTTTGTCTAATTAGCCCTTGAAGAAATCCTGCAATATATAGTATAATAAATGTGGGTTATAACCTTGGTATTAAAGGGGTTTTTATTATGGCTGATGCAAATCAATTAGTAACGTTTCAGCTTGGTGAAGAACTGTACGGTATTAATATAATGGATGTTAAAGAGATAGTCCGGGTTCAAGATATCAGGGCAATTCCCAATGCTCCGTCGTATGTAGAGGGAATTTTTAATTTGCGAAGTGAAATTATCCCTATTATTAATTTACATAGACGCTTTCATTTAAAAAAAGTGTTGAATTCGGAAGATGATGAATTACTCTCCGGTTTTATTATATTGGATATAGACGGTATGAAATTGGGGGTAATAATCGATAGGGTTTCCAGGGTAGTTACTATCGAAAAAGAGGATATTCAGCCGCCGCCCCAGATGGTCAGCGGTATCGGTTCTGAATACATCAAAGGAGTTGTACGGCAGGAAAAGGGTTATCTTATCATTCTGGATATACGGGATCTCTTTAATCCCAAAGAATTACAGAAAATTGCTGAACTCCACAGATAGTAACTGTTAATGGTGAAAAATGAAGATAGAGGTCTATTCTCCTACCATTAGACGGAAAGAAATGGATGCAGTTCTAACCGCAATGGTGGAAGATAAGATTGGGCCCGGTGAACAGACGCGGCTTTTGGTTCAAGTTGCCAAAGAACATATTGGTTTTGATTTTTGTCTGGCCTTACGGAGCCCTGCTATTGCCCTCGGTTTTGCGCTGAAAGCCCTAAATCTTGAAGATGGACAGGGTGTGCTTATTTCCGCCCTTTCTCCCCAGTATTATATTCGGGTTATTGAAGATTTACGGTTAAAACCGGTATTCTGTGATGTGCTTCCTTCCCAGGCGGTGATAGGCCGCGAAACAATCGAAGCTGTATTGCATGGGGGGGATCAGAAAGCCGTTCCGCGATGTATAGTGCTGCGCCATACCTTGGGTTTTTCCCCTGATACTGCTGGTATTGCGGCTTTGGGTCTGCCGGTTATTGAAGATTGTTCCCAGAGTTACGGTACTCCCCTAAGTGAAGAGAAGGCGGAAGCATCTGCGGTTTTTGCTATTCTGGGGCTGGAAGAAAGGGATATGCTTACGGCGGGGGGCGGCGCCTTGTTATATGCGGCAAACAGGCGCAACGCATCGGCGCTTCGGAATCTGGGGGAAATTCCGCCTGAATACTGTCTTGCGGATATGAACGCGGCAATGGCTGTGATCCAATTCAAGGAGGCGTCCAGGAATCTTGAAAAGCGCAAGGAAATTGCCCAGGTCTATACCCAATCCAGCCTGCGTACACGTCATAAGCGTTTTATAACGCAAGGAGAATACAATAACTACGCCTTTCCTCTTATCCTTGAGACAGGTTTAAAGGATGTAAAAGCCTATGCAAAACGTAAGGAAATCGTAGTGGAAAGCGCCTTTGAAAATAGTATTGCGGATATTGGCGAGGCTCTTCCGGCATTCTACCCTGAAAGCTATTCCCTTTCCCTGCGCACAGTTCTCTTTCCAATCTATCCCCGCTTGGGGACGGCGGAAATTGAAAGGGTTTCCAAGCTCATTATGACCCTTCCCTAAGCGGAGCGATACATGGCTGATTTTTCTCCTGAAAGGCAGGTTGAAACGAAAGTGCGGAAGGCGCTTCTCTTTATCAATCTTTATAAAACAAATGCGGCGCATTTGGGAGAGAATATTACAGCGAAGCTTAATGAAATGGGCATTGAGGTTCAGTCTTTTGCTTTTGCAGGCAAGCCCGATTTCAGCACTAAAGAAGGTTACGATATTGCCTTTAGTCTGGGGGGAGATGGGACCGTACTTTATACGGCGCGGACTATGGCGCCTCTGGGTGTGCCTATCCTGCCGCTTAACCTTGGAACCTTGGGTTTTATTGCCGCGGTTCATCCTGACGATTGGGAAACGGTATTTGGGACCTGGCTTGCGGGGAAGGCGCTCCTTTCACGGCGGCTTATGCTGGAACTGAGGGTTGAGCGCCGGGGGAGAACCGTACTGGAGGGGTCTTGTCTTAACGATGCGGTGATATCCGCTTCGGGCATAGCTAAGATCATTCATCTTCAGGTTAGTTCCGAGACAGCCTTTACTTCCGAAACAGAGCCGGAGGTTGTCCGGCGGCGGGAGTATATTAGATTGGGCAGTTACCGTTCCGACGGCCTTATAGTATCCACGCCGACCGGTTCCACCGCCTATTCGGTGGCGGCCGGCGGTCCTATTCTTGATCCTGAAATGGAAGCCTTCATTATTAATCCTATCTGCCCCTTTACCCTTTCCAACAGACCTATTGTGTTCCCTGCCTGGGAGACCGTTATTATCGACATAGAAGCGGTTCAGCGGAGCGGGGTGTTACTTACGGTAGACGGTCAGATTACCGAATCCCTCGAACCCCTGGACAGGGTCTATATTAGAAAGGCATCCTATCAGGCAGGGCTTATCGCATCAGGCCGTGAGGCTTTTTATACCGCTCTTCTTACCAAACTGAACTGGTCCGGCATTCCCAGCAGGTATGGTTCTTCAGATAAAGATAGTTGCGAGGCTTCCCATGCTTGAAGAATTGACTATTAAAAACTATGCACTTATTGAAAGTCTAAGCATATCGTTTGAAGGCGGCTTTAATGTTTTGACAGGAGAAACAGGCGCCGGAAAATCTATCATTGTAGGAGCTCTGAGTTTCCTGTTGGGCGCCAAGTCCGATGTTGATGTTATCCGTACCGGCTGCGACGAGGCCGGTGTTCAGGCCGTTGTATCTTTGAACAGCAGTCATACGGAAGTGCTGGATTGGCTTAAAGCACGGGAGATTGAAGCTGAGGACGGGCAGATCATCATCAGGCGTACCATTAAGGCGTCAGGGCGGGGTTCTATTTTTATACAGAGCATCCCGGTAACCCGTTCGGATTTGCAGGAGTTCATGTCCATGCTCTTCGATCTGCACGGTCAGCACAGCCACGAGACCCTGATGAGAAAGGAAACACACCGGAAATATCTGGATAAATTCGCCGGTCTTGAGGAAGAAGCCCTTGCGTTCAACCGTATCTTTTTTGAACTATCGGAAAAAAGAAAGACCTTGGAAGCGTCTCTCAATTCTGAGCGGGACCGGGACGCGAGGCTTGAAATATTAAGCTATGCGGTAGAAGAGATAGATAAGGCCGGAGTGAAAAGCGGTGAAAGCCGGGAACTTGAGGCGGAGGCCCAGCGTCTGGGCGATTTTGAAAAGCTGGCGTCGCAGGTTAACAACGCGGCCCTGGCCCTTTTTGAGGGTGATACTTCGGTACTAAGCCTGGCGCGGAAGGCCCGTACTTCCATGGAAAATGCTGCGTCTATAGATACAGCGCTTTCCTCCCTGTTCAGCCGTATGGAGGATATGTACTACGAGGCGGAGGATATCTCGGAGGAATTCAGATCCTATCGAGACAGCCTCCGCTACGATCCTGAACGGCTTGAAGAAGTGGAAGAACGGCTTTCCCTGCTTTTCAGGTTGAAGAAAAAGTATTCCGGCCCGGCTTCAGGCGATGCTGAGGAAGCTATCCTTGCCTACAAAGCCAAGGCGGAAGCTGAGATGGAGGCCCTGAGAGGAGCGGAGGAAAACCGCGAAAAATTGAAGTCGGAAATTGCGGCTCTGGAAAAGGATATTGTTTCTAGAGCTTTTTCCCTCAGCTCTAAACGGCAGGAAGGCTCGCGGAAATTGAGTAAGGGTATCACCGAGATTCTAAGGCATCTGGGTATGCCCAATGCCCAATTTTCCGCTGCGGTAGCACAGAAGGGTAAATTGGAAACGGAAGCCCAAGGTTCCGGCGGAGGCAGCCTTAAAACCGGCAGCCTCGTCTGCGGGCCCTGGGGCGCCGATGACATTGAATTCCTTATATCCGCAAACATCGGGGAGCCCATGAGGGAGTTAGCCCGGATTGCCTCCGGCGGGGAACTTTCCCGCGTTATGCTGGCAATTAAAACGGTGCTTTGCGGCACGGATGTTGCCGGAAGGGACGCTTCCGCCGAGACGCTTGTTTTTGATGAAATTGATACAGGGATAGGCGGGGAGGTGGCGCTTTCCGTAGGAGAATACCTCTGCCGGGTAGGACAAGTTAAGCAGATATTCTGCGTTACGCACCTTGCTAGTATCGCTGTTCGTGCCGATAATCATTTTAAGGTAGAAAAACATAGCGAGGGAGAGCGTACAATGACCAGTGTATCAATTTTAGAGAAGAATGAACGGCAGCAGGAGATAGCCAGGATGCTTTCAGGCGATGCCGGTTCCGCCGCCCTTGCCCATGCAGGCGAATTGCTGGCAAAATACGGACGGAGTTAGTTATGGCGAAGATCTCTACTGAGGATAAGAATCAATATAAAGAAAAAATTAAAACTTTTAACGAAACAATTGAAGCGATTCTTAAACGGGAAAAGACTATCCTTATGGCGGTAAAGCAAGATCCTGCCAACGCCGCTTTTAAGCGGCTTGCCCTGGTAGATGAGATGCTTAACCTCACTTCCTACTATATTATATTGAACGGTGTATCACAGTCCATGTTGAAAGTAAAAAATGAAGACGCGCTTAACGAAGGGAGAAAATCACTGTATAAATGTGTTATTTATCTTGAAGAAATAGTAAGTAATCTGCTTGACGCCTCCTATACCGACTATGAAGAGAAACTTGTCTTGATAGAATCGGTCAACGCAGAACGGCGGTATTTTTTGATTCGGAAGATGGGGTTTACCTTACAGCTTCTTGAGAACGCCTATGGGGATAATACCAAATGGCGATGGGCCTTTGTAGAACTTGAGGGCCGTTTTGCCACAGTAGCAAAGAATATCTTTAATCTAAAGGCCGCTACGGCCAATACCGATCCCCGTTCGCCTGATTATGAACCTACGGTATACCATCTTAGACTGATAAAGAAGCTCTTGATGCAGGCTGCGGATCGTTACCGTGAAAAATATGAGCTTTCGACGAACCGTATCGATGATTTTAAGGCCGGCATCCATTTTCTCAATGCGTTGCGGCGTATACATGTGCTTATGGGCGAGCGTGAAGAAGCGGAGATTGTGAAAAAAAAGCTGGATATTTGGTCAACAAAACTTGAAACCGATATGAAAAGACAGGAAGAAGCCAGCGTCAAGAAAACAGTCTGAAATGTCTAAGATATCACTCAAGGAATTCAAGACTATCTTACCCTATCTATCGCGGTACCGCCGGCATTATGCGGTTGGTTTTTTGTGTCTGGTGGTGGTGGACGCGGGGCAGGTGATTATCCCCCAATTTATGCGCAGGGCCGTAGATCTAATTGCGTCAGGCAGTTTTACCTGGCAGGCGGTACTGCTTTACACCGGGGCAATGGTTGGGATTATGGCCGTCATCGCACTGGGCCGGTTTCTCTGGCGTTATTTTATTCACGGCTCTTCGCGCCGCATCGAAGCGGAAATGCGGGACAGGCTTTTTGAACACCTCCTTACCCTCTCGTATGATTTTTATCAGAAGAATAAAATCGGCGATCTTATGGCGCGGGCGACTAACGACCTCAATGCCGTGCGGAACGCCTTGGGTATGGGCCTTGTTGCCCTGGTTGACGGCAGCATCATGGCGTCTTCCATTATCGTTATAATCTTTGCGGAGGATGCCCGGACCGCCGCCTTTGCCGTGATCCCCCTGCCTTTAATAACCCTGCTTATCCTTCTGTTCGGGAATCTTGTGGGAACCAAGTTCCGTAAAGCCCAGGAAACCTATTCAGCCATGAGCGATACGGTGCAGGAAACCTTTGCCGGCATACGGGTAGTCAAGTCCTTTGTCAAGGAATGGTGGTTTATCAAAAAATTTGCCGATACCAATGATGATTACCGTAAAGCTAATATGGATCTGGTTAAACTCTACGGGTTTTTCTTCCCGTTGATAGAATTTCTTTCCGGTTTGACAAGCCTTATCCTGCTCCTTGCGGGAGGCATTCGGGTAGTAAAATCATACATGACGGCAGGGGAGCTTGTAGCCCTGTTCCGATATTTTCAGATGCTGATATGGCCTTTAATGGGCGCTGGTTTTATGGTGAATCTTATACAACGCGGAGCGGTAAGCCTTGGCAGGATCAACGAGATTATGGATATTAAGCCGGCTATAGCTTCGCCCGAACACCCCGCGGCGCCTGTTCCCGCCCCGCCCGAAAAGTCTGTTCCCGCCATTGAAGTGCGGCGCCTTGATTTTGAATATCCCGGCGGGGTTTCCGCCTTAAAAGATGTCAGCCTGGTGATAGGGCGGGGTGAGATAGTGGGGATACTTGGCCGTACCGGTTCAGGGAAATCAAGCCTTATCAAGACCTTTATGCGGATTATCGATCCTCCTCCTGGAACGGTAAAGGTTTTCGGCGTGGATGTGCGGGACTGGGACCTTTCGGAACTGCGGAAACTTTTCTCCGTCAGCCCCCAGGACAGCTACCTCTTTTCCGACTCTATAAAAAACAATATAGGCTACGGTTTGCCGGATGGACGGGAAGCCGATAATGTTCCGCTTGAGCGGGCGGCGGAAATTTCGGCAATTGACCGCGATCTTCGGGAATTTAAGGATGGCTGGGATACCCTTATAGGCGAGCGCGGGCTTACCCTTTCGGGCGGGCAGAAACAGCGGGTCGCGGTCTCGCGGGCGCTTGCCGGTACGGGCGAATTCCTCATCCTGGACGATTCCCTTTCCGCCGTTGACGCGGAAACCGAAAAGCGCGTTCTTTCGGGGCTGATGGAAGAGCGGGAGCGGAGGCGCCTGCAAGGTTTGAGTACCACTATGATCATCATTTCCCACCGGGTTTCTACGCTGTACCACGCCGATAAAGTGCTGGTACTTGACAGGGGCGTTATTGCGGAGTACGGCAGCCCCGGGGACCTCATCAACGCGGGAGGTTTCTATGCCCGCACAGCGGCCCTACAGCGCTTAGGAGAGGGAATTCCCTTGTCCGGGGAGAGCGGCGGTGTCTGAATACTTTGAAACTGAAGATGTCGTTAAGGGATACGACAGCAGCATAGTCCGGCGTATACTTTCCTACCTTAAACCATACCGGGCCCTCGTCTTTCTTACCCTGACCGCCCTTATACTTTCTACCCTGGGGGAGCTTTTTATCCCGGTTCTTACCCAGCGCGTTATTGATGACGCTATTATGGCCCGTTTTATCACCCTTGATATGGAAACATTTCAGAACGAAAAGGATAATCTTACCGGGAAAAGCATAAGCGCCGTAGAACGGTTTCTGAAATCGGACGGAGCCCGGCGTATAGGCGCCTTTCTCTTATTGCCCCAGAATCAGAATACCGGAATATCAGGAGACGCGGAAAGCGAACTTGTATCAAGGGGTATACTGCTTGAAGAGGAATGGTATGCCTTTCCCCTTGACGGCAAGCGCCGGGAAGAACTTGAGGCGCTGGTGAACGGCCGCTCCGGCCTCTTCATTAAGGGGGAAGGATATGCGGCAATCAAACGGGCCGATCTTTCCGCGCTGCCGGAATCTGAAATCACCCTTATACGGACTAGCGATATTGCTTTTATCATCAGGGCCGTCATCTTCCTCCTCTTTATTCTTTGTTTTGTGTTTATCTTTACCTTTGTACAAGTCTGGACGACAACACGTATAGGCCAGGAAGTGATGAAGGATATGCGGCTGGAGCTCTTCAGGAAAACCGCCGGCCAATCCACGAGCTTCCTTTCCCGTCATCCCGTGGGCCGTATAGTAACCCGTCTTACAGGCGATGTAGAAACCATTAACGAGTTCTTTAGCTCGGTGCTGGTAGCTTTTCTGAAGGACCTTTCCATTATGGCCGGCGTCTTCATCACCCTTTTTATCCTTTCCCCCCGGCTTGCCCTCGTAACCTTGATTACCATACCGCCGGTATTGGCCGTTACCGCCGTAAGCCGGTTCCGGGCGCGGGATGCTTTCAGACGGCAGCGGACGGCTTCTTCCCGTGTCAATGCCTTTCTTTCGGAGCGCCTTTCCGGTGTGCAAGTCGTACAACTCTTTTTAGGAGAAAAGAAGAGCGCAAAGGAATTTGCAGAGAGAAACCGGGAACTTCTCAATGCGAACCTGGGAGAGATGTACGTTTTTGCTACGTTCAGGCCCATCGTGGAATGGCTTTCGGTGGTAACAGTTGCCGCGGTTATCACGGCCGGCGGCAATATGGTACTGGGCCTTTCGCTTTCATTGGGGGTGCTTATCGCCTTTATCAACCTTATAGGGATGTTCTATAACCCTGTTATGGACATAGCCGAGAAGTATACCCTTCTCCAGTCCGCTATGGCAGGCGGCGAGCGTGTCTTCAAACTTCTCGATACCGATGAGACTATCCCTAACAGGGGAATACGGAAGATTGAAGGGCCGGTAAAGGGGAGTATTGTATTTGAGGATGTCCATTTTTCCTACAGGCAGGGCGAGGAGATTCTAAAAGGTTTAAGTTTTTCTTTGAATCCGGGCGAGATGGCCGCTATTGTAGGGTATACCGGCGCCGGTAAAACCACCATCACCAATGTATTTGCCCGGCTCTGGGATATTGACCGGGGCCGGGTACTCCTCGATGGCATTCCTATTACGGAACTTCCCCTGGATGAACTGCGCCGCGCGGCCCTGCCGGTATTGCAGGATGTGTTTCTCTTCTCCGGCACCGTGGCGGAAAATATATGCCTTGGTCTTCCGCTTTCCGAACGGGAAGTTGAAGAAGCCGCCCGGGCGGTTTATGCTCATGAATTCATCTCAGGTCTTAAAGACGGCTACAGGACGCGGCTGTCCGAAGGCGCCGCGAATATCTCTTCCGGTCAGCGCCAGCTTATCAGTTTTGCCCGTGTTATAGCCCATAATCCGGCTATCGTGATCCTTGACGAGGCTACCAGTTCCATAGACACCGAGACCGAGCGGCTTATCCAGCTTGGAATGCGGCGTATGCTTGCGGGCCGCACCTCAATCGTGATAGCCCACCGGCTTTCCACCATACGCCATGCCGACCGTATCCTGGTTCTTTCGGACGGCCGTGTCGCGGAAGAGGGCAGGCATGACGAGCTTATACGGAGAAACGGCCTCTATGCGGGGCTCTACCGTTTGCAGTACGAGGAAGGCGGAGCGGATAACAAGGAATAAATAGGTAACTAAGAAGTTGAATCCTGCTAAATTCCGGTAGAAAATTCTAAGAACAACCGTTATGAAGCAGAGGAGGATATAGAAATCTCCTTTGCCGCGCTTGAGAGGCGTCTTCCCAATCTTGAAGGCCGTCCAGTCCTGCCGGGCAGAGTGTCGTGCGGTAGCCCTCTCTATCATCTTGTATGTAAAATAATATCAAGTTCCTTCTCAATTGCTTTAAGTAAATTATTTTTTATATGCTGAATTTTCTCTTCCGATTCGGGCGATAATTCTTCCTCCCGTGTAAAAAATATCAGAGGATCCACATTAAGGGCTTCCGCAATCCGTTCTATCGTGGAAAGTTTAGGTACATTCCGATAGATTTCCATTAAACCGATATAACTCGTTGCGGTATTACAGGCCTCCGCAAGTTTTTCCTGCGATATTCCCCTCTCTTTCCGTATACGCTTTATATTGTCAATAACCAGCTTCTCCAGATACATTTTTATATTATTATTGATATAAAACTATATCTTTATTGACATATTTGATATAAATACTATATTATATTTGATATAGGAGAATACGATGAGAAGAGTATTTTTTGTATTGGCGTGTTTAATGGGATGTATTGCCTGAGCGCAGGAGCAGGTAAGTCTGGATGACGCGGTTAAGGCCGCCGCCGAGGATATTGGACGGAATCTTACCAAAGGCAGCAAAGTTGCGGTCATAAATTTTTCGGGAGGTTCTGAGCGGTTCTCCAATTATGTTCTTGAAGAACTGACCGCTGCCATCGTTAATCAGAGGGTGCTTACCGCGGTAGATCGTCAGCAACTTGAATTGGTACGCAGCGAGCTTAGTTTCCAGATGTCAGGTGAGGTAAGCGATGAATCGGCCCAGGAAATAGGCCGTATGTTGGGGGCGCAGTCTATTGTTTCAGGATCGCTTGAAAATATCGGCAATGTGTACCGTTTCAGAATTCGGGCTATTGAGGTAGCAAGCGCCAGTATACAGGCAGCCTTTTCCGCAAATATCAGAAATGATCAGATGGTGCAATCCCTTATGGGTGTTTCAGGCGACGCTGTTGTTTCCGCCGAGGCTGCTTCAACCCCAATAATCATCCCGCAGCCCGTACCGTCTGATACCTACCAGGATTTTACCACAGGAAGACGTATCGGAGCGGGTTTTCTTAACTGGTTTTTTGGTGTTGGTTCTTTTACTATGGGCAATTGGGTAAACGGCCTTATAATCGGCGGCACGGAGTTATTAGGGGTAATACTGATGAACGTAGGTCCAACTGAAACCTATAATTCTGGTAGTTCTGGTTATAATTATACTAGGAGCCTGTGGGACTTTGGAGGGATCGACACACCGCCGCCTCTTCCGGTAAAATTCCCCTATGAGTATACGACTGGTAAACATAGACCGGGAAACCCCCATGTTCTTCCCGCCGGATTT
>JAISQR010000517.1 GCA_031274035.1 Treponema sp.
CCGGACAGGCCGTTCATGGTTATTTCCCTTGAGCTTGACCAGTTTGTTATTGTGGATTTGTTGGCTGAAATTCCCCAACCAAAAAACGAAACCAGGAGCGAAAATTCTATCCGCCGGGGCATGGCGGTTACTGATGTTGACCCGTATGTGTTGGACGCATTCTTACGTCTCGCCGAACTCATCAACGACAAAGAGCGGCAGAACATACTTGCGCCCCTGATTATCAGGGAGGTATATTACCGGCTGCTTATGGGGCCTTTAGGACACCAACTCCGCATGATACATACGCAGGGTTCAAAGAGTAATCAAATTGCCCAGGCCATAGCATGGATAAAGACTAATTATAACAAGCCGGTAAATATTGAGAACCTGGCAAAAATGACCAATATGGCTCCCTCTAATTTTAACCGTTATTTTCGCCATTTGACAAACCTAAGCCCCCTGAAATATCAAAAACGCCTCCGCCTCTACGAAGCGCAGCGGCTCATGCTGATAGAAAATAAAAATGCCGGCAATGCGGCGCTTTCGGTAGGCTACGAAAGCCCTACCCAGTTTAACCGGGAATATAAGCGTATGTTCGGGGAACCGCCTCTGGAAAGCAAAAAGAGAATTTTGTCGAATTAGTACGTGATAGCCTTGCCCTGTTGAAATTTCATAAAGGGGGAAGTCTCCCGCTGTCCACCAAATCGGGGGAAGTCCAGTTTCTTCAGTTCCGCATAAGTGTACGCATATGGGGCGGATCCCCCTGCCAAGCACTTGAAAACACATATCAATATCGCATATACCTAAGTAGTTACAAATTTCTTAATTAAAGGTTTAAGCGAAGGAGCGGTAAAAGGTTAAGATGGAATACAGTATATTTGGAAAAACAGACAGAAAAATTTCGCGGATCAGCTTTGGCTGTTGGGAAATGGGCGGTACTCAGTGGGAGCTTACAAGCGACGAGACCAATACCCAGGCAATTTACAAGGCCCTGGATTTGGGTATAACAAGTTTTGATACGGCGGAAGGTTACGGCGACGGACATTCCGAGGAAGTGCTAGGGAAGGCCCTGCTGGGTAAACGGCAGGAGCTTTTTATAGCCACCAAGGTTGCTCCTAAGCACCTCCGGGCTGCGGATGTGCGTTCTTCCATTACGGCCAGTCTTAAACGGCTTCAAATGGACTATGTTGATCTCTACTATATTCATTGGCCGAACATTGAGATCCCGCTGGAAGAAACCATGCAGGAGATGCTGAAGATACAAAAAGAAGGGCTTATCCGTTACATCGGTGTGTCCAATTTTTCCCTGGTACAGATAAAAGAAGCCCTGCAATACGGACGTATTGAGGCTATACAGCCGGAGTACAGCCTGCTGCACCGCGGTATAGAAGCGGAGATACTTCCTTTCTGCCGCTCAGAGTCTATCAGCGTGATGAGCTATTCTTCCATAGCCAAGGGCATACTAACCGGCGGTTTCCATTTCGGAGGTATTAAGCTCAAGGAAACGGATTTTCGCGCTCCCCGGCGGCTTTTCCTGCCCAATCATATTGAAAAGGAAAAACCCCTGCTTAATGTTATGAAGGAAATTGCGGACCGTATGGGCATACCTCTTTCCCAGCTTGCCATAAGCTGGCTTTTCCATAAACCCGGACTTACCTCGGCGCTTGTGGGCACTCAAAGCGAAAAGCACCTTCGTGAAAACATAGACGCGGTTACCGTAAAGATTGCCCCCGCGGATATGGCTGCCCTGGATAAGGTAAGCGCAGAGGTTCTTACGGCAATTGATAGATAAACTAACGGCTGCCTTATCTCCGGCAACGGATTATAGGGCAACCCAAATAGGTGTACTTTTAGGAATGAACTATGAACGGGGAATTACAGGTAAGGATCGGCTTCTTTTCGACGGGAATGCCTTGGGGCCGCTATTACTTTCAGGATCCGGGTATATATGTTTAAGTCCATACTCCGCCAATCGAGGCGCCCCTACCTTCATTATCCGACCGGCGGTTCGCCGCGGCTTTCCGTATAAGGTACATAGATTCCGCTATGGTCTTATGAGGTTATGCTGAAAGGTTTCACCTATATCTTCCTTTCGCGGGCTTTCGTGTTATAAACTTCCGATGCTATTTTTCCAGTAATGTATTCAGATAAGGAGAGATATGATGCAGGTCCTGCATGAAAGGTTTATCCCGCCGTTGTTTCCGGGCGCCGAGGAGCCGGTTTAGTTCATGCAGTTCAGGGCGGTATTCAAAGTGCATGTTGTCGTAATGTTCCCACTTGCCGCCCCAGATAAAACCTTCATCCTCGAAGGCTTTTATTACCTGATCCGGCGGCTGCCAGCGTTCTGGCAGGGGAACCAGCATCCAGTCTTTGTTATAGGATCGTTCCCAAAGCCAATATATGGTTTTACCGTTCAAGTTCTTGGGCTGTATGTCTACCGCCAGACCCCAGCTATGGTAGCTCATATCACCGGTTCCCTGTATATCCCGCCAGTTGTAGGCCCCAACCGAGCCTATGTCTTTTACAAAGGCGGCGGTTTCAGGATCGGACAGCGCGCTCTTCCGCACCGCGGCTTCCACCCGTGAGAGGTGAGCGGCTATATCCTTGTGTATAGTAAGGGGATGTCCCAGAAAATTTGACCTTACAAGGTTGCTTTCAATTTCCCGCCTTGTCCCGCCGCCGTAGAGCAGGGCATAAAAACCATAGTAATGTTCTTCACGATTCCCCCGTAGTTCCCGGCTGTCCTGGCGGTAGAGTTCCTCGATTCTTTGCGGGCTGAGAAGTTCCGGCGAAGGAATCTCGTCTGGATAGGGGCTAAAATCAAAGGATATATACCTGTTGCTTCTATTAAGCAGCGAAGCGGGAAGCAGCCGGCCCTCCGCCCATAAGAAGGTTTCGTCCTCTATCCGTATGGACCAGTCCCCTTCCGAAAATGAAAGGTCTTTGACTTTTTGGGGAAAACTGTTGAGGTAGCATTTCAGGATAAGTTCCGGATAGATACCCTGTAGAACCGCATACGAAGCCGGCGCTCCGTTTCCTGCCGGAGATGAACTATCGCCTGAGATGCGGAGGGGGAAGAGCCAGAGAAAAAATACAAACAGCAGCAAAGAGGCTTTCCGCGGCATTATGAAGACATACATCATACTATAAAATACAATGAAGATTGAAGGGATTGCAAGAGAACCAGCAATTTTACTTTTGAGTCCCCTCCGAAAAGGGACTTTTTTGCAAATTTGACATTTCTAGTCTTTCGTAAGTCATTGTATTATAAAGACTTAGGATTTCAGAAAAAGGTCGAAATT
>JAISQR010000543.1 GCA_031274035.1 Treponema sp.
GAAACCGTGGTGATCGGCAAAACCGGCGAGGGCCATTCGGTGCGGATTGACCGTAACGCGGCGGAAGCGGACGGCATCATCCTGGCGGCGCGGATCAAACCCCACACGGATTTTCACGGCCCCTACGAGAGCGGCTTTATGAAGATGATGACCATAGGCCTGGGGAAACGCGAGGGCGCCGACATCTGCCACGAGGCCGGTTTTGGCCGCATGGCCCACCTGGTGCCCCTTTTCGGCCGCTGTATCCTCAAAAACGCCCCCATAGTTCTGGGCCTGGGGATACTCGAAAACGCTTACGGCGAGACCTGTAAATTTGCCGCCCTTCGTCCCGACGAAATAGACCAGGCGGAACCGGCTTTGCTGGAAGAAGCCCGGCGCCACCTTCCGCTGATTCCCTTTGCCGAGACCGATGTCCTGGTGATAGACCGCATAGGCAAGGATATTTCCGGCGACGGGATGGACCCCAATGTTACCGGGGCCAGCCCCTGTTCCCCCTTTGTGTCCGGCGGGTTAAAAAGCCAGAGGACGGTGGTGCTGGATCTTACCCAGGCGACTCACGGCGCCGCTGTGGGAATAGGGGCGGCCCACACTATAACCAGGCGGCTTTTCAACAAGATAGATTACGAAGCCACCTATGTAAATGTTATCACCGCCCGGAGCCTTGAGTTTGTCCGTATCCCCTGCATCCTTGAGACCGACAGGGAAGCGGTACAGTTAGCCCTCAGAACCTGCACGGGCTTGGACAAATCCAAGCCCCGGATCATCCGTATCGCCGACAGCCTCCATACGGAAACTTTTTGGATATCCGAGGCCATGCGTGAAGAAGCGGAAAAGAATCCAAGGATTACGGTGGAAGCGGGGCCGGAGCCCTGGGCCTTTAACGATGAAGGAAATTTATGGTAACGCCGGGGAGGGCCTCCTTATTCGTGCCGAAGGGGTTTAATACCCAATATCCCGCTCACTGGTTCGGCGGGGTTCGTCATACCGCCGATAATAATATGGGGGTTCTCTTCAGGCTGCCCACTACATCCAGGGCTCTCTTTCTGGAAAACACCAGATGTTCTTTGAGGGCCCGTGCGGCGTTTTTCCAATCCTTTTCACAGCACCATCGGGCGATTGCCAGGTGTTCCATTTGCGAAGTCCTGATCCGATCTCCCCCCATGCTGGCGCTTAAAATACGCAGCCGCATATCCTGAAAAAAGGGATATTCGTTTGCCTGAATGAGGTAAGGGTTGTTCGACGCGGTGATAAACCGGAGATGAAAATCGTTGTCTTTTTGGTTTACCATCTCTGTGCTAACCGCGTCAATGCTGGTGGAAAAAAAATCAAGGAATTCCCTGTAGGCATCGGGGCTTATGGTTTTTCCGTATATTTTCATCGTATAAGGTTCGATAAGGAGGCGGGTTTCAAATATCTGCTTGACATCTTCCAAAGTAATGCCTGTAACCAGGATACCCCTTTTGGGAAGTATTTTGATGATATTCTCCTGCTCAAGACGGCCAATGGCGTCCCTGATGGGTGTACGGCTGACATGAAGATCCTGTTTTAAGATTTCCTCGTTCAGCAAAGAGTTTGGGGGATATTCGCAGCGAATAATTTTTTCTTTAATGGCGTTATAGGCGAACAGCTTAAGACTCATCATCATAGATAAGGAATTTATACCAAAAGGCCGTTCGTGTAAAGTAAAGAATAATGAGGCTTTCCCAAAACTTCAGTTTTGGGAAAGCCTCTAATGAAAGCCCGAATTTTTATAAAAATTTTTTATTGACAGCTCAAAAAGTCTTGATGTATACTTCACTTGTATATATGTTGGAAAACTAAACTTAGTTTGGTTAAAAATTTATTCATTGTGCAGGAGGAAAAACATGAGGAAAATTGAGATTCTGGCTTTGGTACTGATCTTGACGGCAGGGACGGTATTTGCCGGAGCCGGAGCCCAGGGAGGAGGCGCTCAGGCCGCCGCGGGCAAACCGCTGGTGGTTCAAATCGGTTACGAGAACAATCCGGGCGAACTGGTCGATCTGGCAATTCATGAATGGAAAAGGCTGCTGGAACAAAAATCAGGCGGCGCTATGATCATGGAAATTTTCCCCTCCAGCCAAATGGGGACCAAGAACGAAATCATCGATCAGATGCTGGCGGGAATGAATGTGATCACCCTCGCGGACGGCGCGTTCTTTGCGGACCGGGGCGTTCCCGACCTAGGCATAACCATGGCGCCCTATCTTTTTGCCACCTGGGACGAGGCATGGAATCTGCTGCGGAGCGAATGGTGGGCTTCTCAAATGAAACTTTTGGAAGGCAAGGGACTAAAGGTATTGGCCGCGAACTTTATCTACGGCGACCGGCATACCTTGACCAAGAGGCCGATACGCACTGTCGATGATTTCCGGGGGCTTAAACTGCGGGTGCCGGCAAACACGATACAGGTAAAGGGCACCGAAGTCATGGGCGCCAATCCTACGCCCCTGCCGCTGGGCGAAGTCTATACGGCGCTGCAACAGGGGGTTATCGACGGTGTGGAAAACCCCCTCTCCGTACTTTACGGAGGAAAATTTCACGAGGTGGCAAAGTATCTTACCTTGGACGGGCATATCAAGCTGCTGACAAGCTGGTTCTGCGGAACAACCTTCTTCAATTCCCTCTCGCCCCAGCAGCAGAAATGGCTTGTGGATTCCGGGGTGGAAGCCTCCGAATGGAACAACACCCAGTACGAAAAAATCACCAACGAAACCATCGCCAAATACAAAGCGGAAGGCGTTGAAGTTATCAATGTTGATATCCCGGCCTTCCAAGCAAAGGCCCGCTCTTTTTACGATATGCCGGAAATAAAAAGCATGTGGACCGCCGGTCTCTATGATATTGTTTCCAGGGCAAAATCAGGAAAATAATCGCGATCCAAGTCTGTCTATAATGAAATGATCCGTATTATAGACAGACGCTATTAACTAACAGGGTTCCAAATCGGTGTGAGGGGTGTACCTGTGCGGAAAAAAGTATTGAATCTATTATTGAATTTGGATCTGGCGCTTGCCTGCGTAATGTTGGCGGCCCTTATCCTCTTCACTTTTTTTGCGGTGATTATGCGCTACATTGTGAGCCGTCCGGTTATCTGGGGGGAGGAATTCCAGCTTTTCTGCATAGTGATTGTCGTGTTCTTCGGCGCGGGAGCGGGTTTTAGGCTTAAAAGCCATGTGGCGATTGATATTGTGGTTGATTTCTTTCCGAAAAAAATTCAGAAAATATTTGAAGCGGTAATTTATGTTTTGTCAGTTCTTGTGATAGGTTTCTTCCTGAT
>JAISQR010000093.1 GCA_031274035.1 Treponema sp.
CACGTCCCGGACGGGATCGGTAAAGCCCTCCCGCAGGGTGTCCAGGGGAGTGGCGGTCTTCCGCCGCCGGGGGTCCTCTGCCATATCCGCATGGTATCCCGAGGAGCCTTTACTGTCTACACGGCGGATCTCCTGCCGGTAATGCCTTTGACCTTTCGGCGCCATATAGTTACAATAAAATATAAGGATTTTATCGGGCGGTATGTTGAAAAGGGTCATAAGGGCGGGTCTGGCGGGGATGTTGTGCCTTTTTTTTGCGGCGGCGGTTTTCTCCCAGGACGAGGGAAGCGCCGCCGCTGAAACACCGGCGGGGACCGACGCCCCGGCGCCCCCCGCCACGATTCCCGAAGCCCTGCGTCGTCCCCGGCGGGGCGAGGCAGGGCGCTACCCTGTGGACACGGTCATCGGCCCCCTGGGGGCGGGCGAGGCGGGGGAGGGCGCGTACCGTTTCGCCGGGGACCTGCTCAGGGCCCTGATCGCGGGGAACCGGGGTGCGCCGGCGCTTTCCGGGATGGAAAGCGGGACGCTGGACACGATTCTGGAGGAACTCATGGCGGTAAGCCCCGTAAGCTGCCGCCTGGGGGGCGGGCGAAGGGAGGCGGACAGGGCGGTCTCCTTTCTTGTCCGTTTCATCGGCCGGGAAAAGGGGATTTCCGGGGAATTGTATATCAGGGCCGAGGGGGACGAACCGGAGGAGGAAACCGAAACCGAACCGGCTGAGGAGGGCGAAACGGCCGAAACGGCCGGAGAAGCCGGGGCGGCGGATGAAGCCGGCGGGGAGAACACCGCCCGGAATATCGTCTGGCGCTTCGACGATCTTATTCTGGAGGAACCCAGGGATCGGGGAAAGGCAGAAGAAGGCCGGTTTGATTTTGTGCCCTATGAACGTTTTTTCTAGGATATGGTATGGCGACACCGATTAAGCGGATAGAAAAAGATTTCCTTCTTAAAGTTCTCTACGACGAGCAGATTCCGATCATGTATCTGAGGGACAGGACGGAGTATATACTGCTTCTCGACAAGCCCGCCAAAAGCGAGCTGGTATTCAAGGCCGACCGGCCGGTCAGCAGGCTGAAAGTCCGGCAAAAGCTGGATCTGATGTTCGATTACCGGGGACAGGTGGTCATCTTTGCCGCGGAAGTAAGTTCTTTCAAGGACGACATCATCACCGTCGCGGCGCCGGAATTTCTCTACAAGAACCTGGACCGGTCCTATTCCCGGATCGGCACCCCCACGGACCTGCAGGTCCAGTTTACCTTTCTGGGGGACCGGTACAACCTTTCCTTCCCCAAGGTGACGGAATACGAAAGCGGCGAAATCGGCGATTTTATCCGCGACATGGACCCCCGGAACCTTTCCGGGCTTATCGGACAGATGGCGGGCTGGATCAAGGGCTATGCCAACAGCTACAAGCTCGTTATTTTCAAGGACGTAAAGCCCTCAAGCACCGAGGAGCGGATCCTCGCCGAAACGGGCAAGACCCTCTACCTGCCTTCCACCCTGGCGAATCTTCCCCAGACCGACCCTTATCCGAAAAAAAGGCTTATCACCGAGGAGATGTTCAAGCGGTATCTGGAAAGTACGGGGGTCAATCTTGAATATGTGGACAGCGCCTGCGCCCGTTTTATCAAGGCAAAGTTTGATTCGGGGATCTTTTCCGACGCCTGGATTCCCATACTCTTTCAGGAATATGTCGTCGGCTATATCCATATCTGGATCAACAAGGAGGGAAAACTTCCCTTTGATTACGGGGTCATCGACACCCTCTACCAGTTTGCCAAGGTGCTGGCCTTTTCCCTCAAGGAAAACGGCTATTTTGACAGCGGCAGACTGAAAAACGAGCCCTTCGAGGGTAAGGTGGTGGATATCAGCGCGTCGGGAATTCTCTTTGCCTATCCCCATTCCAGCCTTTCAACCGCCCTGCTGCCGGACAGCGAGCTGGCGGTGAAACTCATCACCCCCCGCCGGAGCGTCAACGCCAACGCCAGGATTGTCAGGCGCTACAAGGACAACTCCCTGGGCTACTTCGGCTGCCGTTTTCTGGACATGGCCCCCGAGGACATGCGTTTTCTCTTTGAGTACATCTACGGCAAACCCTTTACCGATACGGACGCGTCGTTTCTTTCAGGCCAGGTCTGAAAGGGCCTGTATCGCGTCGTCCATTTTTTCATAAATGGGAAAGTAGTTCATCAGTTTGGTTTTTTCGATAATATCCCTGACCGGCCCCCGCACATTGGCCATGGCCAGCCCAAGGTTCATTTTTTTTATCGTCGATGAAATATAAATAAAGGCGCCGATGCCGCTTGAGTCAAGGGCTTCGATGTCCCTGAGGTTGAGGATGAACCGTTCCACTTTTTTTTCAATCATCTTCATGACCAGTTCTTTGAGCCGGTTTGATTCATACAAATCCAGCGATCCCTCAAGATCGATGATATATATGAGCTGGTTTGTTCGAATCCGTATGCCCATGACTCCCCACACTTTCTAAAATAATTTTATATGACCATATACTACACCATTCCGGGATTTTCGTCAAATGAGCGCCGAGGGCGGTTTACCCCCGGCGGGTGTCGCCGCGGTTTAGCGTTCCAGCTTCCGGTACACATAGCGGTGGGCCGCCCCCCCGCCGGCGGGGTCATCCGCCGCGCCCCCCGGCCCCTGCCGCCGCCATTCGGCGTATTCGGACCAGTTGCCGTCGTACCAGATCACCTCCCCCTCCTCAAAGGCAAGGATGTGGGTGGCGATGCGGTCAAGGAACCAGCGGTCGTGGCTTATCACCAGGGAAACCCCGGCGAAACTGTCCATCGCCTCTTCCAGGGCCCGCAGGGTGTTGACGTCCAGATCGTTGGTGGGTTCGTCGAGGAGCAGCACGTTGGCGCCCTCCTTGAGCATCATCGCCAGGTTAAGGCGGTTCCGCTCGCCGCCGGAAAGGACCCCCACCTTTTTTTGCTGATCGGCGCCGGAAAAATTGTACCAGGCGCAGTAGGCCCGGGAGTTGATTTCCTTGACCGCGCCCTGGCCCTCCGCCGCGCCCAGGCGGATGGTGTCAAGGCCGCCGGAAAGCTGCTCCCAGACGGTCTTTTCGTTGTCCAGACCGCCCCGGAGCTGATCCGCGCAGGCCAGTCTGACGCTGTCGCCGATCCGTAAAACGCCCCCGTCGGGTTTTTCCTCACCGGTGATGATTTTAAACAGGGTGGTCTTTCCCGCCCCGTTGGGCCCGACAATCCCCACACAGGCGCCGGGGGGGACGGTAAAATCCAGGTTCGCGAAGAGCTGTTTCTTCCCGAAGGCCTTGGAAAGCCCTTTGGCCTCGATGACAAGCTGGCCCAGCCGGGGCCCCGCGGGGATGGTGATCCGCTGTTCCCGGATCTTCTCCCGCGCGTCGTCCTGAAAGAGTTTTTCGTACTGGGTGATGCGGGCCTTGCTCTTGGCGTGCCGGCCCCGGGGGCTCATGCGTATCCATTCAAGTTCCCGCTGAAGGGTCTTCCGCCGCTCGCTTTCGCCCTTTTCCTCCAGGGCCAGCCGCTGTTCCTTCTGTTCCAGCCAGCTTGAATAGTTCCCCTTCCAGGGAATACCCTCGCCGCGGTCCAGCTCGAGTATCCAGCCCGCCACATTGTCGAGGAAGTAACGGTCGTGGGTGACGGCGATGACGGTGCCGGCGTACTCCCGCAGATGCCGCTCCAGCCAGGCCACGGTCTCCGCGTCGAGATGGTTGGTGGGTTCGTCGAGGAGCAGGATATCCGGCTTTTTCAACAGAAGCCGGCATAGGGCCACCCGCCGTTTCTCCCCCCCGGAAAGCGTGTCCACCGCCTGATCCGCCGGCGGACAGCGCAGGGCCGCCATGGCCAGGTCGAGCCGGCTGTCCAGATTCCAGCCGTCGGCGGCCTCTATCTTTTCCTGCAGTTCCGCCTGCCGAGCCCCCAGCTTGTCGTAATCCGCATCGGGATCGCCGAAGGCTTCACTGACCGCGTCGAATTCCGCAAGAAGATCCACCAGCTCCTGAACGCCTTCGGAAACCAGTTCCCTGACGGTTTTTCCCGCCTCGAGGAGGGGCTCCTGCTCCAGAAAGCCCACGGTGTAGCCGGGGAGGGCGGAACTTTCCCCGGAAAATTCCGTGTCCGCCCCCGCCAGTATCCTGAGCAGGCTCGACTTCCCCGATCCGTTGAGGCCGAGGACCCCGATCTTGGCCCCGTAAAAATAGGAGAGGCTGATATCCTTGAGCACCTGTTTGGTCCCGTGTTTTTTGGAAACCCGGTGCATGGAATAGATGATCTTCTTGTCGTCAACCGTCGCCGCCATATCCGTAGTATACCATGGAGACGGCATGGACAGGAAGAGGAGGGAGGCATCTACGGACGGCTCGGAAGAGAACAGATGAGCCAGTTCCAAAATAGGATTTTCAAAGGAGGTAGCTCCAAAATGACCGATTTTGGAACTGGCTCAATATATAATATTTATGAAAAATTATTATATTTCATTATTTTTGAATAACGAAATATGGAAATACGGGTTATTTACTTATCCGGGCTCATTCTGACCAGGATAATGAGCGTTTCAAAACCACGGCTTTACAGATTTCCGCATATGAAGCCCGTCTTGGTCATGTTCAGTTGGCCAGGGACATCAAAACCCTCCTTGAGAAAGCCGGGGCGGCAACATCAAAAATTCTCCAGTTCAATAATCAGAATCAAATGCTCCTCATGTCAGCGCCGGACAACCGATTGTCCGATTTGGTGGTTTCAGAGGAGACCCTGGAGCGGATTGGCCGAATTCTTACTGAATATGTAAACCGCAAAAAATTGCAAACCCATGGTATGGCGAATCGCCGAAAAATCCTGATTGAAGGCGCTCCGGGAACCGGGAAAACAATGACTGCGTCATTATCGCCTCGGAACTGCATTTACCCCTTTATACGGTCCAAGTGGATAAGCTGGTCACGAAATTTATGGGGGAAACCAGTGTCAAATTACGGCAGATATTTGATTCTATTGAAAATATCACGGGGGTCTATTTTTTTGATGAATTTGATGCCATAGGCGCGGATCGGGGAATTGATAATGAGGTCGGGGAAATGCGGCGTATCCTCAATTCTTTCCTACAATTCATTGAACAAGACATATCTGAAAGCATCATCATTGCGGCAACCAATAACCGGCGCATCCTTGATAAAGCACTCTACAGGAGATTTGATGATGTGCTGCACTATTCCATGCCTTCTACGAATGATGTCCGAAAACTATTTCTGGTCAAATTAGGTGTTTTCTCTCCCGGATTTATCCCGGCAGATAATCTGGTAGAAAAGGCCGCTTCTCTAAGTCACGCTGAAATATCCCGGGTCTGTGATGACGCTATAAAAAATTCCATTTTGAGTAATAATCAAATTGACCAGGATGATTTAATCCGCTTGGTTAATGAACGGCTTGCCGTTTATGAAAAGGCAGTTCAGTAATATCGACCTTCTCAAGTGTAAGTTACGAAGATCCGCATGCCTGTGTTTCATGGCGAGATGAATCCCTTCAAGGAGGAATTTGCCTTAGGGCAACGCTGATTAACTTGACGCTAATCAGCATTGCCCTATTGTTTTTCTCGTTTTCCTGCGGAAAGCTACGAAAAACCACATTAAAGTATGCACTGATTTATTCTCGATTGAATAAATCAGTGCTTCCTTAGACGTTTTTTGGCTAACCCGGTACGTTCAAGGTTTGATGATGACGAGAGCGAGCAGGACTTGCGGTTTTTTGTTTCATGTGGCAATGGAATAATCTATTGTGGCCCCTGGTTATAGCGAATTCTGATGAGATTCGTACATTAACAGTTGGTCTGCAATTATTTAAAGGACAATTTACCATAAAATGGAATTTATTAATGGCAGGCTCAATGATCTCGGTAATTCCTATTTTGATACTGTATATTTTTTTACAAAGATATTTTGTGGAAGGGATTGTATTGACCGGGATAAAGGGATAACCGGAACATTCGGATAATTTCCCGGATAGCTTATCATTTGAAATAACAAAAAGACCCGTTCCCGGTGTACCGTAAATACCAGCAGCGATGAGGACGGGTGGCGGACGGTGGCCCATAGCTTCATAAAGGCTTCTGGTTACTAAAATCTTCAAAAGGGCCAAGTTCCGCCTTTGGAATGATTCTATCAATTTCATATTGGCGCCTTTCCGGGTCTTCCGCTAACACTTCTACACAAGTATTGATATGCGTCCAGTATATCACGTCCAATGAGTTTTCCGGGTATTTTTGGTTGAGCAAAAGGGCGGTCATCAATCTGTCTAAGTTTTCCCGGTGGACGCAGGTTGTTTTGGACAGATCAATTTCAATTTTTCCTAACGTTGAAATCACTTCACAGCATAGCCGAAAGCGGGTCTCAAGTGTAATCTTTTCAGAGGTATTCAGCTTATTAGTATAAGCAGCTATGCACCGGTTAAGAAATTCAAATGTCAAAGGCGTGGTTCCGTTCTCCACCTGAGTTATATAGGGCTGGGTATAGCCCATCCGTGCGGCCACATCCTTGATAGTCAGGCCCAATTTTGACCGTAATACTTTACAATAGTGTCCAAAAGGGGTTTTGGGTCTTTTTCTTGATTTATTATTCATTATTTATATAATATAGATATTTACTTATATTTGTCAATCTGCCGTATTTTGGGATTTTTTTGCAAGAAACGGCGGTTGTTTGCGTCTTTTGCCTAGCCCGCAGAGGGAAAGTATGCTATATTTCATTGAGAGAACAGTCTTGGGCCGGGAGGAATATGTATGGACCAATTTACAGACGCTTCATACTATTACAAAGCTCACCAGGAAAAAATAACCAGGGGACATATTGGTGAGTATGCGGTTATTCAGGGAAAAACTGTTCTGGGTTATTTTGAAAACTACATGGATGGGTTTAAGGCCATGGCGGAAAAAAACGTTGAGCCCGGAACATATATTGTCCATAAGTGTGAAGATCCTGACGCGCCAAAGCTATCGGTAATAGACTTAGGCTTTGTAGGGACCTTTTCATGGGCGCATTCGCTATAACCCACAAGGCGGACCATCGTCTCACCCGGATTATTACTCCTGTTTCTGTTCAACAATCCAAGGAATACTGTGCCCTCAAAGATTTTACGGCCTACCCCATTGATGCCCTTGCGATGTGGGATACCGGCGCAAAATTAACCTATATCAGCTATAAGCTCGCCTCAGCCTTGAAGCTTATAAAAGTCAATTCCCTTGAATTAACCAGCATTCATAATAGGGCGTTTACCGATGTTTTCCTGATTGATATTACGCTGCCCGATAATACGGCTATGATTGGTAACATCATGGCAGCCGCGGTAGATACCGGTAATGAATTCGACATCATTATTGGCATGAATATCATCAGCCTTGGAGATTTTGCCATAACCAATGACGACGGAAAAACCGTGTTTTCATTCCGTTTGCCCGCCTCAAATCTTCCCATAGATTTCTCAAAAATTGAAGATACTGTATAAATCCCCACAGCCATTGGAATGACGTTTTAATGCAGTACAAAAGGTGTTTTTATGTTCCTGGAACATAGATGTAGTGCAAGAGGCTACATGAAGAAAGTACCCTGACCGGATCTATAGTTACCGGTAACTATTTCAGTCTTTCATTACCCGTTCATTCAGTCAATGATGAAGCCGGGCGTATCTTCTCATATCTTCCCACAACCTGCCGTGCGTGTTCGAGGACTTCCGCATAGATCACTTTTTTTCCCCCATCCTCATATTTACCAATAAGTTTGCATAACTGGCCGTTCAACTCTTTTACGCTTATCATAGGCCAACTGCCGGTATCGGTAGGTTTTGCGATAAACCCGGCCACTTCTACGCAAATATGGGTTGCCGGGAGTTTGGAGCCTTTAATTTTTGAATTGACAATCGTCCGATAATTGTCTATTATTATAAATATGGAGGAAATCAAATGGAATTTCTGTCAGTACGAGAATTAAGTAAATCACCCAAAGTTGCGCTGGATAAACTTTTGACCGATGGAAAAGCCGTCATCACCAATAACGGGAAACCACAGGCGCTTATGTTCAAAGTCGACGCCGCTAATTTTGAAAAGACCCTTTCCCTAGTTCAGCAGTTGGAGTTTACTCAAGCGGTTGCCAATATGCAGCTTGAATCGGCACAGAACGGCAATGTGGAAATGACCCTGGACGAGATCAACGCTGAGATAAAGGCGGCCCGGCGCGA
>JAISQR010000201.1 GCA_031274035.1 Treponema sp.
CAGCATTTTTACTTTTAAGAAATTTAACCGCTAAAAACGCGAAAAAGGAAAACGCGATACTTTCAAGTACCGCGAAAATACCCAAATTTGAAGAAATTTAACCGCAAAGCGCCATCAGACCTATGGTCTGCGGATACGAAGGTTTTGCTTAGAACACTCTTTTTCCATCCGCGAACCAAAGGTTCGATGCGTCCTTGGCGGTTGTTTTTCTTTTCGTGCCTTTCGTGTCTCCTATGTTTTATGTCAAGGGGAATCTTCGTGGTTAAAAGTAAAATTCCTGGACCCTGCGGGTCCCTCACAAAGGGGCAAAAAAACCGCTCCCGCTTGGTCGCGGCATTAAAGCCTTTCGCTCCAATCGGCTCATTGAGGGGCGGAGCCCCTTCCGGGCCAAAAGCCCCTCCATTCCGCCGATTTCCGCTATCCCCGCATTAGTCCTGAGTAGTTACAATTCCTTCAGGTCCATCAACGCGGCCCGTATATTTTTACCGGTTCTCGGCTTACAGGCGCCGGCATAGTTCCTAATTAGGAGTTTGTCGGGGGATTCGCCCGGTTTGGATGACTTTTTAAAAAAGCAATGTTACTTTTAAGAAATTCAGCCGCTAAAGGCGCGAAAAAGCAAAGCACGCCGCTTCCAAGCACTGCGGAAACACCCAAATTTGAAGAAATTTTACCGCACGGTTTTCTTCTTCAATAATCCCAGCGATTTCGCGCAGCCTGAACGTAAACGCGCCGCCCCGACCCTGGCGGCGGCGGGAAACGCAAGGGATAAAGGGCTAAAAAGCCCGGACAGCCCGAACCGAACCTGTATTATTCTTGTAGAAGTTGGAGTAGTTCTGGCTGCCATCGCTGAACCTCTGAGGCCACGCGATAAGATTATCGATCTCCGACGAGGACCAGTACCAACCGCCGCCAAAAGCGCCCAGGCCCTTTGCCTTGAGGTTTTTATACATCAGATCCAATTCGTCCTTACTGGGCAGGAACCAGTCCTTGCACCTGTTTACCTCAAAGGCCGTACAAAGCTGCGCCGCCCGGTCGCTATTGCCAATCCTGTTCAGCGCCGCTATAATACGCTCCGTATTCTGCCTGCCTGTCCCCAGCCCGGTCAATGTCCCGCCCAGCATGGTCCCAAACAGGCCCCACTGTACCGGCCCAAGGTCGTGGGGGGCCGCTTCCAGATAGCGCCAGCCGTTGGAAACCACGCCCTTGTCGTAAAAGACAAAACCCCCGCCGGGGCCCCTGCCGCCAATCTTGTACGCCTTACCGCTTGCCGCCGGCGCCGCTGCCGCGGGATCGGGGCGCTTGCCGGTTAGTAAAAACGTTACCTGCGGGTCGTTAATGGCGATGTTCTGGACGGCCTGGGCCTCACGGGCCGCGCTCTCCACGTTGATCGCCACCACCCGGAAGCGGTACGCCGTGCCGTTATCAACCAGGGATCCGGTAATCACCGCCGACGCCCCGAGCTGGTATCCGAAACGCTTCATCTCGTCGTCGGCCACGTCCCCGGACGCCTGTATGGCCATCTCCTTCCGCACCGCGTCGGCGTACTGCCGGTCTATCACCGTTACCTTCTTCCCGTTCCCTATGGCTATGGCAAGCTCGTCCAGGATATAGTCGGTAAAGGCCGGCGAAGATGAGTTAAACGAAATAACCGCCACCTTTATCCCCGGCGCAAGGTTCCCGTTCACGGCCTTCGCGGCGGCCTGGACCGCGGCGTCCAGGGAAGAAGCCTGCACCTCCGCGGCGTCCGGGGAAGAAGCCTGATTATGGGCGCAGCCCCAGAAGGCGTTTGCGCCGATAAGCAGCGCGGATAAAACGGCAAGTATTTTTTTCATAAAACGCTCCTTTGTTTCGCTGAATGGTTTTGACTGGAACAGTATAGCATACCGCAAAATCCTTGGAAATGAGGAACTGGAGAAAGTGGCAATTTTACTTTTAAGAAATTCAACCGCTAAAGGCGCGAAAAGACACGAAAAAGGAAAGTACGCCGCTTCCAAGTACCGCGAAAATACCCGAATTTGAAGAAAAACAACCGCAAAGTGCACAAAGGACACGAAGGTTTTGGTGAGAAAACACTCTTTTTCCTTCCGCGAACCATCGAACCTAAGGTTCGCGGTTCGATGCGCCTTTGCGGTTGTTTTTTTTTCGTACATTTCGTGTTTTTCGTGGTTAAAAATAAAACCGCTGCTTTTTGAAAAAGCTGATTTGACATATAAAGAGCAATTATGATATCTTAATTATTGATAGGTTAAATTATAGAATAAATGTAACTATACAGGCGGTCGTAAGAAAGCTGAATGATTATGAACAAAATTATATCACAATTGTTATTGCCGAAAGAGGCGGAATACCATTGAAAACATGTATGAAAAATCTCATATATCCAAAAGTTTTTTGCGTAGTGCTTATGAAACAGTATGATTGCGAACCTAAGGTTCGATTATACCTTACAAACTCCGAATGCTCGAAGAGCACGAGTGCAATCGGACATGAAGCGTCCACGGCTGCTAAAGTAGTTACAAAAATAACAAGAAAACAAGAGGTAAAATATGGCGGAAAATTTTATGGAATGGGAAGATCGGCTTTCGATTGGGATTCCTGTAATAGACATACAGCACCGGCGGCTTGTGGAGATTACCAACAAACTTTACGAGGCGTGCCGTCAGGGAGGAAGGGCGATCCGGGGACATTTTATAGCGACGCTCCACGAAACAGTGGATTATACGTGCTATCATTTTGGAACCGAAGACAAGATTATGCAGCGGATCAGGTATCCCGAATATGCGGCCCACAAAAAAGAACACGATGATTTTATTATAAAAGTGTTGAAGCAGATGCAGGACTACGAGGATGAGAAGATATATGCGCCTCACGCGATGGTTCGTTACCTGCGGGATTGGATTTTATCCCACATTGCCATTACGGATCTCAAGCTGGGAACGTACCTGCTGGAAATGAAGAAGACCGGCGCTTTGGGAAAAGTTATTATTGAGCCTGAGAACTAGCAGCCTGTTGCACTTGTGGATTTTTTGCATATTCATGCAAAAAATCCCGATCAATGGGCATGCTTTCGGAGTTTGTAAGGAATTTGGCTCTTAATATTTCTATTTAGGACGGAAAATTGTAAGAGTTCAACCGCCGGCCGAGCGCCGTACTGTTTCTTTCCAGGTACGGCCCCGGTCAAACTCATTGCGGAACATACCGAAAGAGGCGCAGCCGGGTGAAAGGACAACGTTATCACCGGGCGCGGCCGCGTTAAGGCAGGCGTCAAGGGCCTTGTCCATTGAATCGAAGGGCCCTTGATAGGATATGCCTGCACGATCAAGCAAAGAGCGGAGTTTTACGCTGCCGGTTCCGGCCAGCAGGACAACAGCCTTGGCCTTGGGTATAACCTTGACAAGCGGGCTGTAGTCCAGATTCTTGTCAGTGCCTCCGCAGAGCAGAACAACCGGATCCCTAAAGGCTTCCGTAGCGGCGGCGGCGGCTTCGGGAATGGTGGCCGCCGTATCATTGTAAAAACGTATACCCCCGGATTCGCAGAAGAACTCAAGTCTATGCTCTATACCCGGAAAATTTCCCAAATTTCCGCGGATAAATTCAGACGGTAAGCCCAAATCTATAAGGGAAAGCGCCGCGGCAAGCAGATTCTTCTTTTGATGTTCTCCCGGAACAAGAAGCCGCTCAGGTAAAACTTCCATACCTTCCGGCCTTGATAGTTCCGCCTGCAAACCTTCCTGGAAACCGTCCGGCAAGCGGACAAAGCCCTGCCCGCCGGGGCCTATCCAGCCGCCGCCTTTATTGGCGGGAGGCTCTTCCCAGGAATAGGTCAGACCGCGGGCCCGGCTTTCCTTCAGGAAGCTCCTGCCCCATTCATCATTTCCGGCAATGGTAATATCCCCGCGGTCCTGCCCCTGGTAGACGACACGTTTATCCGCCACATAGGGCTCCATGCCGCCGTAACGGTCCTGATGATCGGGCAGTATGGCGGTAAGCACCGCCGCGCGGGGTTTTAAGAGGGCCGCGCCCGCACGGTAACGGCCGCGGAGGTCGCCGAGTTGCCAGCTTGAAAGCTCAAGGACCACATCATCGCCTGGGCTCAGTTCGTCGAGGAAACTGAGGGGCGAAACCGTGATATTACCCCCCAGAAAAGCCCTTCCGGGGAGAATGTCTGCTTTACGGGCTTTGTTCAGCACCCAGTGTATGGCGGAAGCAGTACAGGACTTGCCCTTGGAACCGGTAACCGCGGAAAGCCGCCCCGGAGACGCGGCAAGAAAGAGGCTGATGTCGGTTTCTATGCGCCTGCTTGCGGCAAGGTAAGGAGAATCGGGCCTGACGCCGGGATTCTTTATCACCATATCGGCGTTCTTAAAATCGTCAAATTCGTGGCGGCCAAGCACATAGCGGACAGGCGGAGAAAGACCCTCCAGTTTTTCGATGGAAGGCGCCAGGGCCTTTTCATCGCGGAGGTCCGTTACCGTAATTTCAGCGCCTTTTCGTGCCAGATAAAGCGCCGATTCAAGTCCGCCTCCGTTAATCCCAAGGCCCATAACCAGGACCTTCATTCCTGAATAGTTCTGCATAGCAACCTTAATTACTCCATTGCTCCCTAAAGGACTTCTATGGTATAGTTATAACATAAAGATACTGGTCTGGCTATAATTCGACATAGAGAGTCTGCGGGACTTTGGTATGTTTATGAGGAATCTGAAATGAAAGCGATACAAAAAAAATTAGCATGTGCGGTTTTTATGCTGATTATATGCGGGGGGTTGTTTTCCCAGGAAAGCATCCCTCCCCTAATATCCGGGACGCCGGAAGCCAGGGTTTATTTTGCCGAAGGAACCGATTTTGTTGTTACCTCAAACGGGCGGCGCACCATTTACCGGGCTGAAGACCTTGCGGCCGGCGGCTTTATTCTTAACAAAACAGATATGATTCAAACCGGTATAGGCAGTCTGGTAGAATTTCAAATATCGCCGGCAGCGCATACAGGGGACGCCGGCGGACAGACGCCGGTAAAGGCGGCCGTCGTAAAAATTGCGGAAAACACGTCCTTTCTCTACAACGGCTGGAACGCGGAGAGCGGACGTATCTCCCTTTTTCTGCTCTATGGAAGACTCAGGCTTATTACCGGTGAAGGCGGAGGGGCTTACCATCTTACGGTAGAATCAGGGAACGCGGCGGTAGACATAGCAAAAGGTGATATGGGCCTGGACTATATTATTCAGAGCAGCCTTTTAAGCCTAAAGACATCTCAGACCAAGCCCCTGCTGCGGGTTTACAGCTTTCAGGGTAATGCCGAACTTATCCTCTATAAATTAGATGGAATTCAGGCGGCAGATACACTTACGCCGCGGATAAAGATCAATGAAAATGAAACTATTACTATAGAAACCGTATCCCCCCTCTCGTTTATTGAACGGAAGCCTTTGGAGGATGAAATCCTTACCTATTGGGATGTTCACAATTTTAAAGGAGAAGCTCCGGCGGCCATGCCGGAAATATCGCTCCCTTTACCCCCTCCAGCTATAACCCCGGTTATAGTTAATCCTGTACCGGATATTGGTCCGCTAAATACACCGCCGGATTATTCGCGGTTTATCAAGGCAAACCGGAAAAAGAACACCATCCTTATCATCGGAACCGTGCTTACTCTGGCAGGGGCGGCGATGGAAGGATATGCGGCTTATTCGGTAAGTACGGGCAATAATGATATGAATATATTTATTCCCCTGTCCGCTATTCCTCTGGGGATAGGCATTACAACTATGATTGGCGGTATACTATACAATCCCCGGTACAAAACACCGTGATGATACCGGAAGCATGAAAAGGGGGACCGCTATTGGCCCAGATTGAAATAACCAAACCGGTTTCTGTCCTGGATGATTCAGGAAAACCAGTCAATTTTGGCTGGGCCCGGTATCCTTATTTTAACTATGATCCTGCGTATATCAGATCGAGCAATACAAACATCTCCGAATCAGACCGGTACTTTATCATCTCCCCCATGCACATCCTTAGCTTTGAGATTCTGGATAACGGATTTTTGGGATACGCGGGCATATCGGCAGTATCGTTGAAAGACAAAAAATGGAACACTCAGGTATTTACAAGCCCCTTTACCCTGGGGGCGTTGGGCCTGCCTCCGAGCAGTTCTGAAGGTTCGGTCCGATTCCAAAAGCAGAAGGCCTTCCTCGATTTTATCGCAATGGCAGGCGGCGCCCGGATAATCAAGGCCGATATACCCAAATTCGGCCACAGAAGGATGCTCCGCGGGGAAGTGGTCCTAAGCCCCCCCGCCAATGCGGAATCCATTGTTACCCACATGCCCTGGCGGAGGGAAAAAAACGCATTCTGCTGTTCCTGTCATTCCCCCTGGTATACAGTTGAAGGCGTTATCCAGTTCGGCGCAACGGAGATGATCTTTACCCGCGGAAATGCCTGGGGGATATTCGACTGGAACAGGGGCATCCGTCCCCGAGAGGACCTGCGCTACCAGGCCAGCGCCTGCGGAATCTCCGCGGGGCGGGAGATCAGCTTTAACGTAGGCTACGGTTCCTCGGACGCTCAGATGGGCACCGAGAACGCATTCTTTACGGATGGAAGAATCCACAAATTGAATCAGGTAACTTTCCATATAAGCCCCGCAAACTGGCTTCTGCCCTGGCATTTTACCAGTAATGACAACCGCCTGGAAATGACATTTTACCCCAATCAGGAACGGGTGGAACAGCACTGGGTTCTTTTCCACTCCCTGCGCCGCCGCCAGGTGTTCGGTCATTTTTCCGGCAAGGTACTGCTTGACGACGGTACGCCCCTTGAATTTCAAAATATCACCGGTTTTGCGGAACGCAGGAAAACAAGTTTTTAGCAGGCCTATAAGGACTTTGGTCATGCATGCAAAAATTTCACAAGTGCAATCGGACACGAAGTGTCCGCGGCTGCTAGTTTTACCGGTATTTCGTTGTAATGAAACGCCAGTTCTATCTGCCGCCGCACCCGGTATACCCCAGTACCCGCTCTGCCGACACCCCCTCATCCAATGCTAAACTTGACCCATAAATTTTCCGGTTTTCCGAAAAGTATGATATAATATCCCCAAAGCTATAATATGGGAGGGCGTTATGTCCGGAGGGGAAAGTTTCAATATGGCGGAAGAATTCGCCCATGTGGATTTCAATGAGGCCAGGCTTGAAAAGCGGTTGGTGCGGACGATGGAAACGCTGTCCAAGCAGCCAAGCAATTCGATATGGACAAGCGCGGAAAACCGCGCTGA
>JAISQR010000204.1 GCA_031274035.1 Treponema sp.
GGCGATTAAGCAAGGCCGTATCTGGAAGATTGCCTGTAGCATAAGCATTTACTGCTTCTACCATATATTGAGTCTTGTTTTTTCCTACTGATTTACTAAGTTTTTCTAATCTTTCCTTAAACTCATCTGTAAATGAAAAAGATGTTGGATTAGCCATAAATAAAATATCGACAAAATAGTGAAAAAATAGCGAATATTTTTCCTTTTTTTACGATAATTTGATTGACATAACTAAATTATAGTGATATAGTGTAAATATAGTTAATTGGTTTCTTAGAGGTAGTTGACCTAAGAAACGTAACCAGGGCTCTTAGAGCCACCAATGGCCGGATCAACTACGGCTCTGCGGTGGCTTTTTTATTCATAGGAGCGAGCCCGCGGGGGCGGTTCCATAAAGGAGGATATAAATGACCAGGTATCAGAAAGAGTCTATCTTCATACTAATACTTTCAATAGTTATTGGTATTAGCTCTATCACGATCTCAACTATTGCTCTTCTCAACAGAGTGAAAAGAACAGAGCAAGAATCGCGACTACCAAAGAGCCAAGAGCAATGACGATAGCCAAAACCGATATAATTCGGGTAAACCGCCTGTCTTTTGCCTCGCGTCTTCTCTCTTCGCTCTCCTGGGCGGCGGTCTGGCTGGAATACTTGGTGTATTCGACAAAACGGTCGCAGTTATTTCTTTCCGGGCTGAAAATCGCGTCGAGAATTTCGCCGGTTTTTCTCGTGCCGATCTTTGCGGCGTCCCATTTGCCAACAGAACACCTAAGCGACCATGGCGGGGATGCGACGCGAGCCAGGCCCTTTAGTTCTTCAACAAGTTTTTCGCGGTTTCTGAATTCAGGTTCAAGAGATTCTGTAAGGGGAATACTGTCTCGATTTATTCTAGACTGGCAAAAAAAATGGCAATTAAGACATCCTCTTTTGGGCATATCTTATTTATCGGATTTTTTAGATGGTTTATTACCTTTTCCCGCCGCCTTGGCCGGGGGTTCTGTCTTAGCCTTCGGGGGGCGGCCTTTCCCCGGCACGTTACGGATCGCTTCTACAACGGACGGATCATATAGAGCTTTATATGATAAGGGTTTAATCCCCAGTTTTTCAATCCTTTTATGGGCTGTTTTCCAGGGTATCCCTAGTTCCTCGGCGATTTCGTCAATGGTCATACCTTTCATTATTCCAATATCGGCAATTTTATCAAATTTCATTAATAATGTCGATATTTTACGATATTTACTTAATATGCGTTTAGTAAAATCCAAAAAAAATGAAAAATATCGTATTATTTCGCAATTATTCATTGACAAATATCGTAATAATACGATATTATTATAAATAGATAAAGAGCTTTTAAGGAAATGGAGTGAGCTTCCTTAAAAGGTTTAAAACCTTAGCCGGTTTAGGAAGCTCACTCCTTCCGAAAACCGGCTTTTTTCATAGGAGCGAGGCCATGAACCGGAGCAAGGTAATGAAAAAGGCGTGGGAGATTCGGCGGGGCGGGAAGTCCTGGAGCGACAGCCTGAAAGCGGCCTGGGCGGACGCCTTCTTTAACGGCCTGGATTTCGCGGGAATGGCCCAGAAGACCGTCGCGGTAAGCCCGGTAAAGCCCCTGCCGCTGAACCTTGCCTTTGACGGCGACCGCGCCCTGTACATGGCCCGGTACCGGAAAGAAGCCGGGATTCCGGCGTAAGCGGATGGGGTACGAAATGCGGTTGTTAATATCGGGGCTTGTCATAGCCTTTTCACTCTACAGCCTTATCACGGGGATAGGCGGGAGAAAAGAGTGAGCTACCCAGGCGGCTTTTTATTTGGAGGTAAAGGGCATGAAATTGCGGATCGGCGATAAGGTAAAAATCAAGTCTCTTGAATGGTATGAGGAAGAACAAAAGAAAAAAAAGCCTGTTACAGAGTATTCACCATTTTTCACTAGGGAAATGACACAATATTGCGGGACAGAGCAGGAAGTAGAATCATTTACCAATGGTTTTGTGCGCTTAAAAGATATTGGCTATATTTGGTCCCGTATATGGTTTGAAGGCTTTAATCCTGTCACGCCGGAAGAATTAAAAAGAATACGAGAAGGCGCAGACCTTCAAGGCGCGGACCTTCAAGGCGCGGGCCTTCGAGGCGCGGACCTTCGAGGCGCACACCTTCAAGGCGCGGACCTTCGAGGCGCGGACCTTCGAGGCGCGGACTATGGATGTTTGCAGTGTCCAAGTGAAGGAGCGTTTATTGCATGGAAAAAATGCAGGGACGGCATATTGGTAAAGCTCTTAATACCGGAGGAAGCAAAAAGAAGTTCAGCAACCTCAAGAAAATGCCGCGCTGATAAAGCTGTGGTTATCGACATTATAGGCGCGGATGAAGCGGTATCACAACATGATGATAATTTTATTTACCGGAAAGGTGAAACAGTATTACCTAAAGAACCTTTTAATGAAGATCGTTGGGTAGAGTGTGGAAGCGGTATTCACTTTTTCATAACTAAAGAGGAAGCGGAAAAATATTAAACCGGAAGACATGCTTGATACAGGAGAAAACCATGATCGTAATCGCGCGGCCGGTACGGGATTTGCCCGTATGCGACCTTGACTACGTGCTTGCCGAAAGACTAAGACTACTTTGGGAAAACACTCATAATCATTTGTTAAATTAAGAAAACAGAAACCAAGCGTATCTAATAGGCAATTGTAAACCGTTTGTTTTTTTGTCAATAACAAATTGGCACAGTGAGATGCAAATTCATGTTCAGGGACATTAATTTTTATTGTCATAAATAATCAACCCATCTCCCGGAGTCATCAGATGGCTAAATACATTTGCCCTGCCTCTTTTTTCTTAACTTTTACAATTGACGGACAATGCCAAAATCTACCTTCAAATATTTCCCGAATGGTTAGAAGTTGTAGCCTAGCATATTTAACCCCTTGATATTCAAAGTACCCAGTGGAATCGGCCTCTTGTTTCATCGCTTTTGTTGGTTCATGCAAAGAAATTAATCCTGCCATTTCTGTATCGTTTTCTCTGTCAAGAACGCCTCTTAAGTCTCTTACATCGGAAGGATGCAAATTACCTCCCTTTACAGATAAAACCATACTATTAAGTTTATTTTTACTCAATCAGCGTCTAAATATCAACCGATCATCGCGTATTCTTCTCCGGTTCGCTGTTGGGATCAGACGACAAACATGGCAACTACCAATGTGATGTTTATGTGGGTGGACGGGTGTATCCAATTTTCCGGGATTAATCTCAGCCCCAACTCATTTTTCGAATGCAGTATCGTTTATTTCTGCAAGGGAGAGCAATGATGAAACTATTCAACCGTTTCAAAAGGTTTATCGGCCTGAAAAATAAATTCGCCGTACAGGAAATAAAAACGGCGGCGGAACTGGGTATATAAAATATGCGCCTTCGGGATGGCGGCGGGGCTTATTTTTAAGGATTGAAATTAAAGATTACTATAAGGAGGTAAGGTACATGCCTGACACGCAATTTTTAAGCGCTTTCGCGGATCATCCGTTAACGCTCGCTATTTTAATGATAGGGGTGATCGTCGGATTGTTTATCTGGAAAGTGGCGCCGTCGCTGCGGATACTCAAACCGCTCAATGATAACGTTGACATGATCATTGAGCATGATAAAAGACAGGACGCGGCAATCAACAACATGGGGAAAGATATGCTCCGTCTTAATATCTACAATGAAAACCTTGAGATAGAAGACCGCCTTGTTTCATTCAAACGCTACAGGGATAGCGGCGGCAACGGCGCCACCGAGCGGTATTCCCAAAAGCTGATAGACGCGTATCCGGAAGTGTGGAGGATCGTGTGCAAGCTTGATCAAAAGAACGGCGGGGAAAACGCCGCGGGGAGGGAACCATGAAAATAATAGCCGACCTAAACGCGGGGGAACTGCTGGTACAGGGCGCGGTATTCCCGATAAGCTGCAACGTCCGTACCCTGCGGGACGGAACCCGTCTGGGTAAAGACGTGGTAAAGACTATCCCCGACGGCCTGCCGTACGACCCGCGGCCCTTCCCGAAAGGGACGTGGCGCGTTACCGGGATCGAGTGGCAAAAGGACAAAAAATTCGACCCCAATACCTTCGGCCCGGTGAAAATAAGGACCGACGCCTGGCAGATGGTGTGGGTGTGGGAGCTTGACGGCCAAGGGCGTTATCTCCGGCAAACGGCGCGGCAGGTGCGGGATTCGGGCTACCTCCTCCACTACGCCGTATCCGGCACCACCTGGGGATGCATACGCCTTAACAGCCCGGAGGACGCGACCGCCGTCGCGAACATCATTTCCGGGGTACTTAGCCGGGAAGAAGTTTTATTGGAAGCGGTCTAAAGAGGAAGGAGAAACGATGTGGAAAAAACTAAAACGTTCTTTTTTATTATGTATTTGGTTTGCGCTATGGCCGTACTGTGGGTCTGCGCAGGATGCCGGTCCGCCCCGCGAACCGTTATTACAGGCTCTGAGGATCTTGGAAAGCTCCGGGGAGCATATGAACTCCTTAGAGGACAGTATCAGAGCCTCCAGCAGGATTACGAACGACTTGTTGAGCAAAACAGCCGCTATGCGGACTATTATCAATCAGCAACGGACGCAATCAGCGGCGGACTTGGCGAACTACAGGAAATCACAGGAAGCATGGAAGAACGAATCCGCGTCCTACGAAGCAACAATAGCGTCCTTATCACAATCATACAGGGACTTGCAAATCGAGCGGGAAGCGGAGAAGGAACGGGCGGATACCCTGGAGAAAAAGAATCTCCGTAAAACTATCGCCATTGTTATCCTGTCTGCCGTTATGGCGATCATCCTGGCGGCACTCATAGTAATCGTTTTTAGGAGGAAATAATGGACATAAAAAAATTATGGGATTTCGCCATCGAGGGCCCCTGGGAAACTATTGATGAAAAAACATCGACCGAGTGGAAACACGCCGTCGAAGGCGATACCTTATGGGTATCCTTCAAACATACCACCTCGGGCCTGGACTGGCTGCTTAACTT
>JAISQR010000241.1 GCA_031274035.1 Treponema sp.
TATTTTGAAATATCGCCGGTTACGGTCAGATCGCCGTAGGCGCCCCAGCCCTTTGCGTGCATACGGCGCTCGGGGATCACCTCCCGGTTAAAGTGCGCCATTTTTTCCAGCAGCCACACATCCTGCAGCACCACAGGGCCGCGGGGCCCCGCGGTAATCGCGTTTTCGTTGTCGGCAACCGGCGCGCCAACCTCGTTTGTCAGCTTTCTCTTTTTCTCCATGATTGTACCCCCTGTAAAAAATGAAGTAGTTCCAAAATGTCTGATTTTGGAACTACAACCTTAAAAAACGCAGTTTCGTCGAACCGGAGTTTCGCAGGCTTTAGCTTGAGAAACTGCAAGAGATGGTTCCAAAATAACCAATTTTGGAACCATCTCACTATATCACGATAATGAAAAACCCAATAGTACGATTGCCGCGTAAGCGCAGGTCTTGGGCAGCATGAGCATGGCGATCCTGGGGTATTTCCCGCTGAACAAAACAACCGGGATGTAACATACAAAACTGATTAAAACGGCAACCCAAACGGGAGAGAGGCCGTCCGGCTGTATACGCGAACCCGCCGCGTACATTGCCATAACGGAAAATCCAAGCAAAACAAAGGGGATATTCCTCCAGACCGCCCAATTTCCCGATGGCGTTTTAGAGGCCCAGCGGTTTTGGGGAAACAGGCATAACGCTACCCGCACGGCGGCAAAGATCAGTACAGGGACACGAAAGGCGGCAAATTCAAAGCCGGGGTAGTGGATTCGTCCGATATTCCAAAGCAGCATATAAAACACGGTCATGGTGATTGAGGTAATAAATTTTCCCACTCCCAATGCCGCCGTATAATCGGCGCCGCTGTTGCGGGACACAATTCTTGGGATGAGGTGAAAGGCGTCCCCCGCGCCCAAGACAAGGGCCGTAAGGCCGAACAGCCATTTCTCACCGCCGGGATCCCCTTTTGCACAGAGCAATAAACCCGAAAAAAAAACCACCCCCAGGTATATCCCGTCAAAGCAGGTTTCCGCAAAAGCAACAGGCTTTGGCGTTTTCTTTTCAGAACTTATACCGTTATCAGCTTCGTTAATGGAAACGCCGCGTTGGGGATTTTTAGGGAACCAGCCCTTTTCCACCCGTTTTGTCTGGTGCTTTAATTCAATAATTGACCAAAAGAAGGTACAGCCCAAAACAGCTAAAGAAGCTGAAATGATAGGCTGCGAAACAATACAGGACAACCCCGCGGTAACAAATCCGGCTGCCAGAAACACGGGCCAAATATTTTCAGAAAAATAGTATTCACATTTAATGGTGATAGGGTGAAACACCCCTATCACAACGAAGACTATCACTCCCGTAATCAGACCGTCAAAGCACATATAAAATTATAAACTATGCGGGTACTATTGTCAAGATTCCGCATCACGATCGATATTTTGCATGAGGCTGGGGGTTATTCGAAGGGGGAAGCGTATTACTGGGTATGTGCATAAAACTGGAGCAGAATATCCTTTATTCGAAAGTCTGGTTTAATACCCCGCGGCTTGCCGCGGCTGTTACCATGCGTAGCATACGAAATTGGGTATTAAACCAGACGGTATAATCGGACCGAAGGTCCGCAACTTCCTATCGAACGAGCCTCCGCAGTGATACAACTCAACGCTAAAGATACCGCGGGGCTTGCCCCGCGGAGGCTCATTACTTCTACGGAGTCATCCTCTTGCCCGTGTCTTCCGCCGACAAACGTTTCCGTATCTCTTCTTCGCTGGTATATTCCTGTTTGATGAGTTCCAATACCTCTTCGACAGTTTTCACCCTGCCTTTTTCCCAGCCCTCCTCCTGCCACACTTCTTTGGCATCGTCGATGTTCCATTCAGTCAAAAGCATATTCTGTACCTCCGTACTGTACTTTAGCAAGAACGCGCTCAGTATGTTGCGCTCTATACAGTATTCTATCGCTTCTTTCATCGCCGCTTCCAACGGCATGGCCGCTTTGTTTTCCCTCACCCGCGCTATAAAGCTGCTGTAACCCCGCAGATTCTCACTGTACCGGACTATCTCCTCGTTGCAGCCTTGGTTGATATTGTAGACCTTCACCGTCAGTTCAAGTTCCGGCGCCATAATCGCCTTGCCGGTAAGCTCCGTTATCGCCTCAAAGCAATCCGAAAGTTTCAGCGTTACTTGCTCCGGATAGGGCTTTGTCCCGTTGTACAAGACACCGGACAGGGTATTGATGACAATAGGGATTGCCGGGTCTAAGGGACGCCCGATACAGCGCACGAACGGAAATAAAATGACATGGCGTGGGCCCCAGTGAAGGCCCTTGTTACAGAAATGCATCAGGGAACACCTTCTATGGCGCAGTACAATTCCCGCAGGGCGGCGGGATTACTAATAGAGAAAGGAAAAGGCGCTGTCCTTGTATTTGATATTAACACCCATGGGTATAGCGTGGCATAAAACCTTGCCGCTTTCAATCTTTCTTTACTTGTCCTTCCCGTAAAAATGAAATATAGCCCCGATAGGTGTAGAGGTCTATCTTGCTTATCACCTCAAAGGGGGAGTGCATGGAGAGTACCGGGATTCCACAGTCCAGGAGCCTGTTGCAAATGAGGCTCCTTTGGGAGTTTGCAAATTTATACGATTTCTAGGCAAAGCCCCACAAACTCCTAGGAGCCTGTTGCACTTGTAGGTTTTCATGGCTTTTTTTAGCAAAAAAGCCATGAAAACCACGATTATCCGGCATCCTTACGCAGTTTGTAAGGTAAAAACCGCCGAATCAGCGGTT
>JAISQR010000328.1 GCA_031274035.1 Treponema sp.
CCCGCCTTCATCGCGCCGATGGCTTTGGCGGCAACGCCGGAAAACAAACGCCCCGGCGCTTGTATTGGCTGTAAAAGTTGTGAAGCGGTATGTCCGCAGCAAATAAAGATTGCGGATGCCATGGCTGACTTTGCGGTAAAGCTAAACTAAAACTAATGTAAAGGAGTAATGAAGATGGAAAAACAGATGTTATCAGGAAAAACAGCCATTATTACCGGTGCCAGTTATGGCATGGGCCAGACAATGGCGGAGCTGTTTGCCGAGGAGGGGGCCAGCGTGGTACTGACCGCTCGTGGTCAGGAAAAACTGGACGCTGTGGTGGAGGGTATTCGCGCCAAGGGCGGCAAAGCCATCGGTGTGACAGCCGATGTCTGTTCTACCGAGGACACCCAAAAAGTCTTTACGGCAGCACTGAAGGAGTTTGGGGGTCTGGATATTCTGATCAATAACGCAGCTATCGGTGAGCAAAAACTCATTGATGAGACAGATGACGACTGGATGCTGCTTGTGATGAACACTAACCTTGGCGGTCCTATGCGGTACATCCGGGAAGCCCTTAAAATCTTCCTACCCAAAAACGATGGTGTTATTATCAATGTGTCTTCGGTAAACGGCACCCGCCCTTTCTGCGGCGCATCCTATACCAGTACCAAAGGGGGCTTGGACACTTTGACCAAGAACGTAGCCATGCGCCTGGTGGACACCAACATTCGCTGTAATGCTATTGCCCCCGGCGCCACCATAACGCCGGCTCACCTTGCCAATAAAGCCGGTCAGCAGCCAGGCGGTAGCAAGATGCTGGAACATTCAGGACATTTTGTCTATTTCCCCGGCCCGGAGTGTGATCCCATGGATCAGGCGTATGCATGCCTCTATTTGGCCAGCAAGATGGGCCGGGCGGTTCGGGGCCAAGTGCTCCAGGTATGCAACGGAGCATTCCTGTGAACCTTGAAGCGTTTTTAGAATAGGAGGTAAAACAATGGACGACAATAATTCTATTTTCCCCAAAGGGGAAAAAGCATCAGCGGCGGTTTTTACCGGAACGGCGTATGTTAATATGCTCGTTCCTGATAAAGATAGCGTTTATAACTGCCAAGTCTATGATGTGGTATTTGAAGCGGGAGCGCGGAACAACTGGCATAAACACCCCGGCGGACAACTTTTGCTGGTAACAGCAGGAAAAGGTTATTATCAAGAGCGGGGCAAAGAAGCGCGGCTGCTTCGTCCCAGTGATGTTGTTGCAATCCCTCCCGGTGTGGAACATTGGCATGGAGCCGCCCCCGACAGTGAATTCACTCACATCGGTATAAGCCCCAACACGCAGAAAGGCGGCCCGGAATGGTTAGGGCCAGTAACGGACGAGGAATATACGGAGGCGGCGCGATGATAAAACAATTTTTTTTGATGACGGTTCTTTTGCTGACTGCGGGTGTTGCCGCCTTCGGTCAATCGAATTCAAGCAAGAAAGTAGCTTCCGAGGGGGCGCGTATGCAGACGGCAAATTCTAAAATGCCAACCCGTGTAATTGAAGGTGGTACGAAAATCAACATGCACTTCGGCGATGTGATTATCCCCGGTATTTTGAATGACAGTGAAACGGCGCGAGCGTTAATCAAAATGCTGCCCTACACCGTGAGCGTCCGGCGCTATTCCCACGATTTCTGCGGAGTGATGAAAGACCCGCTGCCGTACCGCGAGGAAAACGTTCACTACGGGTGGCTGAACGGCGACATTGATTTTGCCCGGGATGCCAACTACTTTACCATTTTGTTTGAAGATGAAAATAACTCAGAGCAGTACGGTCATCAAATTAACATCGGCGTGATAGACTGCGAACTGTCGAGAATCAGCAGCTTGCGTGGCAGTTATGATGTGCTGATTGAGCTGGCGAAGTGAAAGGAGACAAAGAAATGAAGAAGTTAATGTTTTTGTTCTTGTTGAGCTCAATTTTCCAAGGGGGCGGGGAATGAACAAGCGGATTAGAAATATACTCCTTAGATTTAAGTCCGACTACATAGTCGGACAATTCCAATCGGAATTCCCGGACATTTTCAAAATGTTCTGGAATAAGACTGCGGTCTTTGTGACGAGTATCTGTACAATGAGTATGCTTCTTAACTGCATGACATCAGATAAACAGGATATGGGGAAGATATTCATGGAAAATAACGCGATTAATGTAACCGGTGGTCTCATTGCGGGCTATACATCTCAGGATGGATATGTAAGAATTTACAAAGGTATACCCTATGCTGCTGATACGGGGGGACAAAACAGGTTTCGATCTCCCCAGGATGTGGAACCCTGGAACGGCGTTAAAGACTGCACAAACTGGGGAAACTCGGCGGTACAGCCTCCGCAGGGTCCTATCATGTTTTGGACGGAGGAGTTTATCATCTCCAATAAGATTTACAGCGAGGATTGTCTTAATTTGAATGTCTGGACCGCAGGAACGGAAGAGAGGAAGCCGGTGATCATGTTCATCCACGGCGGCGGCTTTGGTTCCGGCGGGTCAAGCTGTGACGTTTACGACGGAGAAGCAATCGCGCGGAAAGGCGTTATTTTTGTATCGGTTAACTACCGGGTCGGTATTTTCGGTTTCTTAGCCAACTCCCAGTTGCAAAAGGAAAACGACGGCTATGGCAATTTTGCCATCCTTGATCTGATAAAAGCCCTTGAGTGGATAGGGGACAATATTGCCCAGTTTGGCGGCGACCCAGGGAACGTGACTATTATGGGGCAGTCTGCCGGATCTGGTCTGGTACAGGCGCTTATGGCTTCACCAAAGGCAAAAAATATGTTTCATCATGCCGTGGTCCAGTCCTACGATATTATCAAGGCCCCATTTATGGATATATCTGTTCAGATTGAACAGGGCGATGCCTTGAGCCTTCCCCTTGAGAAACTCCGTTCAATGAGTACCGATGATGTTTTTAATCTCAAGTGGGCCAGCATTCCCTGTGTGGGGACTGATGTTATCCCTTATGATCTTATCGCAGCCTATAGCAAAGGGGCCGCCAATGATGTGGATCTGATGAGCGGTCTCGTGGAAGGAGACAAGATTTTTTTCAGTGAAAGTACAGACCTTCCTGCCGAACAGCTTGAAAAGGACATGATGATTTCCCAGCTTGCTCTTGCCGATTCGGCTCAGGTTCCTGGCTATAAGGGGAATGTGTATCTCTATTATTATCACCATGTCATGCCTGGGGAGAACAGCCTGAGCGATGGGGCTTTTCATACGAGTGATGTCCCCTATTTCTTTAACCATCTGTCTGATTCTCGTGTTTCATATTGGACTGATACTGACCGGAGGGTTGCGGATATCATGTCAGACTACCTCGTAAATTTCGCAAAGACTGGAAATCCAAACGGAGTAGGACTTGCGGTGTGGAATACTGCAAGGGAAAGTAGCAGTTACTTGTTGCTCAATGCTGACCCTAAAATGCGATAATAATGGAGTATCTGCGCCGTAAATGTCTGGCTCGGGGCAAATGTAACGGTTGTGCCCGACGTAACGATTGGTGATAGCGCAGGTACAGCCGCCGGTGCGGTGGTAACAAAAGATGTAGCGGCGAATACTATCGCAACTGGTGTTCCTGCAAGAGTTATCAAAGAAATCGAAGGCAAGGTTAGCGGAATAAGGAAGTTTTATGAAAAACACTAAAAGAATAATTCTTATACTGTCCACTCTCGTTTGTCTAAATAATTATGCCGCCTGTGAAGGCAGCGCCGCGTCCGATGTAGGTACAGAAAGTGAAACATTGATAAAAATTACAATTTTAGTTGGAAGTAAAAGCTGGACGGTAACGCTCTATGACAATGCCGCCGCGCAAGCGTTGATAGACCAAATGCCGTTGACCTTAAATATGAGCGAAATGAACGGCAATGAAAAATATTATTATCTGCCGGATAAGCTGCCGGCCGACTCCCGGCGTGTGGGAAACATTCGCGCCGGTGATTTGATGTTATACGGTTCTGATTGTCTGGTACTGTTTTACCAGAGTTTTTCAAGTTCCTACAGCTATACAAGGCTTGGTTATATAGAGGATACTTCCGGTTTGGCGGAGGCACTCGGCGGCGGGGGCACTCGGCGGCGGGGGCATCCAGGTAACATTCAGCGTGAACCAATAAGGGGGAATTATCTATGGAGTACCGGGAGATTGGAAAAACCGGCATAAAGGCAAGTGTGATTGGCCTGGGCAGTGAAGGGCTTGCCCGGATCACCGCCTCTGAAACTGCCCA
>JAISQR010000229.1 GCA_031274035.1 Treponema sp.
GTACATGTCCCAATAGGGGGCGCCCAGGCCGGTAAAAGCCGGAACAAGGTACACCCCCCCGGAATCTTCCACCTTGCCCGCATAGTATTCCGTGTCGGCGCTTTCGCTGATAAGGCGCATTTCGTCCCGGAGCCACTGGACGACCGCCCCGCCCACAAAGACGGAGCCTTCCAGGGCGTAGCTTGTTTTTCCCGGAAGCCCCGCGGCAATGGTGGCGATGAGGCCGTTGGAACTTTCGCAGGGTTTTTCCCCGGTATTCATAAGGAGGAAACAGCCGGTGCCGTAGGTGTTTTTTGCCTCTCCCTTTTCAAAGCAGCACTGGCCGAAAAGGGCCGCCTGCTGATCCCCCGCGGCGGCGGCCAGGGGAACCTGCGAGCCCTGGATCTTTGTGGCGCCGTATATCCAGCTTGAGGGCATTACCTCCGGCAGCATTTGCCGGGGGATGTCCAACTCTTCAAGCAGGACCGGGTCCCAGGCGAGTTTATTGATGTCGTAGAGCATCGTCCGGGATGCGTTGGTATAATCGGTAACATGGGCGGCGCCGTCTGAAAGTTTCCATACAAGCCAGGTATCCACCGTACCGAAGAGGAGTTCCCCCCGCTTTGCCCGTTCCCGCGCTCCTTCCACATGGTCCAAAATCCACTTTATCTTGGTCCCGGAAAAATACGCGTCCGGCACCAGGCCGGTGGTTTTTCTGATATGATCCCCCAGGCCCCGATTTACCAGATCGTCGATGATTCCCGCGGTCCGCCTGCACTGCCAGACAATGGCGTTGTACACCGGCCGCCCGGTGTTTTTGTCCCACACGATGGTGGTTTCCCGCTGATTGGCAATGCCGATGGCGGCGATATCTCCGGGGGAAATATCGTATTGGGTAAGAAGCTCCATCATTACCGCGTACTGGGATGAATAGATCTCCAGCGGGTCCTGTTCCACCCATCCTTCATGGGGATAGATTTGGGCAAACTCTTTTTGGGCCATGCCGGCAATGTTTTGTTCCCGATCAAACAAAATGGCCCGGGAACTGGTGGTTCCTTGATCCAGCGCAAGTATGTACTTACCCATGATAAATCCTCCGAATAATTTTACAGCGCCCTGGTGGTGATCGCCGGGATCCCCGTTCCCGCAAGATCCTCCAGTACGGTTTCCCCCAAAGACACAGGAGCCTTAAGCCGCAGTTTACCCAATTCTTCCATGGCCGTAAACAGCAGTTTTTTAGGAATAGGGGCGGCGCTCTTTACCGGACAGCGGCGGTACAGCGCCCCTTCAACCGGGATAGACGATGTCAGCACCCTTAGGGGGTTTTGTATTTCCCGGCGGCCGTATTCTATCCCCCGCTTACAGCCCGCGCCGCTTACCGTGAAATTGTTTGCTTCGTCCACCAGAAGGCGGCATCCCTTGGGACAGACGGTACAGATAAGCCCGGTAAAATCCGCACTTTTCGAGGCTTCCGTTCCGGCTGTTTTCGCGGCGCTTGTATGTGCGGCTGGCTTTATGGGCGGCTCCGGCGTAGAGCGGCCCAGCACATAATCCGCAGCGGCGGCCCCGGCCCGTTCTCCCTCGGCACTGACAGAATCAACAAGATCAAGTACATGTACCACATTCCCGCAGGCAAACACCCCGGGGATCGATGTCTCCATGGAGCTGCTTAGTTCCGGTCCCTTTGTCTTGGGATCAAGCCTTATCCCCGCCTTGCGGCTCAGTTCATTTTCCGGAATAAGCCCCACGGAAAGAAGCAGGGTATCACAGTCAAGGTACATCCCGGCGCCGGGGATGACTTTGTGGTTTTCATCAACCTGGGAAACGCTTACCCCCTCTACACGGTTCCGTCCCCGGATCTCCGTAATAGTATGGGAAAGGTAAAGGGGTATGTGGAAGTCCTTAAGGCATTGGACAATATTTCTGTTAAGGCCGCCGGGATAGGGCAAAAGTTCAATGCAGGCCGGAACCTCCGCCCCTTCAAGAATAAGGCGGCGGGCCATGATAAGGCCGATGTCTCCCGATCCCAGGATGACAACCTTACGCCCCACCATGCGGCCTTCCAGGTTGATATAACGCTGGGCCGCCCCGGCGGTAAGAATCCCCGCGGGCCTTGTACCGGGTATTGCCAGAGCCCCCCGGGTCCGTTCCCGGCAGCCCATGGCGAGGACCAGGGAGGCCGCGCTTATAACACGGTAACCCGCCCTGCTTACCAGATGGATTGAGCAGGTACTTGTACCGCCGGCGGTACAAGGGGAAAGTCCGGGTTTTCCGTTTGTACGGGCTTCCGGCGTTATATCCAGCGCCATGGTATCCAGGCTTGTTTCGATGGAGCTTTTCGCTAACAGTGCAATAAAGCGGCCCGCATATTCGGGGCCGGTAAGTTCTTCTTTAAAGTAATGCAGCCCAAAACCGTTATGTATGCATTGGTTAAGGATTCCCCCCAGTTCTTTGTCCCGTTCAACGATCAATATTTTTTTTAGTCCCCTCCTGTGGGCTTCAAGCGCCGCAGCCAGTCCGGCGGGACCTCCGCCGATGACCACAAGTTCATAGTCCGCGGTATTTTTATGCGCCATGGGAGCTTCCCGGAGCGCCGCTTAGTATGTACGAACCGGCCCTGTCCTGCAGTATAGCTTCCATCTCAAGGCGGTAATAAGCGGCGAGCAGTTCAAGAATGCGGGGAGCGCAGAAAGCGCCCTGGCAGCGTCCCATGCCGGGATTGCATCTCCGCTTGACCGCGTCCACCGTGCGCGGCGGTACGGGTGCGGCCAGGGCGTCGAGGATTTCCCCTTCGGTAACGGTTTCACAGCGGCAAAGAACCCTGCCGTAGGCGGGATTTTTTTTTACCAGCGCCGATCTTTCCCCGGAGGAAAGATCGGCAAAGCGTATACGCCTGCGGGTATCGATAAAGTGCTTTTTTTCTTCAAGATGAAGGACGCCCCGACGGAACTGTCCGTCCCGGCCCAGCATGCCCGGAAGGAGCGCGGCGATGGCCGGAGTCGCGGAAAGCCCCGGCGACTTGATTCCCGCCAGGTCGATGAAGCCCGGCGCGCCTTCCGCTTCCCGGATAATAAAATCGTTGTTGTCCGAAGCGGCCCTAACGCCGGAAAAATTCCGTACATTTTCCCCGAATTCGAGGGAAGGCGCCGATTTAAGTGCCGCCTCCCTGACCGCCGAAAGGCCCTCTCCCGTTACGGCGGTATCTTCCCCGTCGGCGCATGCTTCCCCGTTGGGGCCCACAATCAGGTTGCCGTGTACGGTGGGCGCAACCAGCACCCCCTTGCCCGCCGCGGTCGGACACTGGAAAACAATATGGTTCACTTTTTTCCCTTCGGATTTGTCCAAAAGATAATATTCTCCGCGGTAGGGATAAATGGTAAAAGCCCTGGGGGCGGCCATGTTGTGGATTTTATCGCTCCATACTCCGGCGGCATTGATAACCCGGTTTGTTTCATACGATCCCCGGCCGGTTTTTACAGTCCAGCGGCCCCCGGGTTTGCTTCCGTCATCCCCGGCCTTCTCAATTGCAAGGACTTCGCTCTCAAGAAAAAGTTCCGCCCCGTTACGGCAGGCTGTCTCAATAAGGGCAAGGGCATATTCCCAGGGACTTACGATCATTGCAGCGGGAGAGCGGAGGGCGGCGGAAATTTCCCGGTTGAGTTTCGGCTCAAGCCTCAGGACCTGTTCCCCCTCAAGGATCTCCATACCGCTGACGCCGTTTTGCATTCCCCCTTCATAAAGATGCCTTAGATGGTTTTTGTCTTCGTCGGAAAAGGCAAGCACCAGTGAGCCGCATTTTCTGTGGGGTATATCAAGCTTGACGCAGAGTTTCGCGGCAAGGAGGTTTCCTTCAACATTAAGACGCGCCATGAGGGTCCCCGGCGCGGGATCGTAGCCGGAATGGATGATGCCGCTGTTGGCTTTGGTGGCCCCTTCGGAGACATCGTTTTCCTTGTCCAGGACCGCCACCCGAAGCGGCCGGCTTTTGGACGCGCCGCCCTTGCCGCTTTTTTCAACAATGGTGTACTTTGAAAGCTCGTAGGCGGCAGCCGCGCCGGTAATGCCGCAGCCGATAATCACCGCATCATACATGGTTCCTCCAAAAAAAAAGCGCAACAAAACAAACCTCCCGGTTGTTTTGCTGCGCTCTCAATCTCTTCAGCAATCGGATTAAAACAGAGTTACAATTATTTATATACTATAGCATAAACCGTTTATAATTGCAAGCTCTAATTTATAAAAGCGAAATATTGGAACTTGAAACGGATATAGCCCCCGCTTCCAGCGCGGCTTGTATATCTTCCCGATCTGAAATAAGCCCGCCGGCAATGATGGGTTTTTTGGTTAAAGAGGAAATTTTCCGGATAATTTTGGGCATTACACCGGGAAGAACCTCCACCGCATCGGAACAATCCTGGGCAAAATGCTTTTCAATGTTGATTAGGGCCATGGAATCAAGGACAAAGAAACGCTGAACGGTAAGGAGGCCGCAGGCCTTTGCACGGCTTATCAAATTCCCCTTGGTTGAGATGATACCATCGGCTTCCGTATTTTCCGCAAGGAAATCAACGGCAATATCACGGGAAGTTAACCCGTCAATAAGATCGATATGTACCAATGCGGATTTTCCCGCCCCCTTTATTTTTTTTACTATCCCCGGAATAGTAACGATATCGCCGAAAAGGGTAAAAACAATCCCGCTGTTCCCGGCCAGAACTTTATCCAGGCCATTCATGGTTTTAAGCGCCGGAATTACCGGGGTTTTATGAAGCAATTGAAAAAAAGCTTCGCAGGAAAGCCGATTCTTTCCTTTAATTAGAATTGTCTGCATACTATTCTCCTTTTGCTACCTTATTATGGTTATAAGTTGATGCTGGTCTTGTCAATAGTAGTTTTAAATATGTTTATAGCTGAGCCGGTTCCAAAATGTCAGATTTTGGAACCGGCTCAGTTGAATTGGATTTTTTAGAAGAAATTTTAAAAAAATTAAAAAAATTGCTTGACAAACGATAAATCAAATGATATAGTCAAGAATCTGGTTTATTGGTCTCTATAATAACCGGATTATTTTGTCCAAGAGAAAAAGAGTATGGGCATGACAAACGGGGTTTGTCATGCCCATTTTTTTAACTTATCAAAATAGGAGAATTAGTATGAAAATAGGATATACCGTCTGGACCTGGATCATACGTCTTTTTGAGGAAACCCATACATGGGAGCCAAAAAGCAATCGTTCAAGACTGGATTTTGAAGAAGCGATAAGATCGATAGCTCATTTGGGTTATACATCTGTAGAGTGTTTTAACCAAATTGTGGATATCTATGATGGTGCTGATGCGGAATTTGACATACTTCTGAAAGAATACGGTATCTCTTTTGAGTGTATTTATCTGTACCTTTCAGAAGATTCCACCGCTGATGTTGCAACCGCTGAAAAATGTTTTATTTTTATGAAGCGGCATAACATCCCATTTGCCAATCTACAAGCATCCGCGCGTCCGGAGGGACGTGTGCCAACTCGTGAGGAAGTAAAAAAAGAAGCTGATAAAGCCCGACAAATCGGTGTACTTGGCAAGCAATATGGCGTAACGGTCTGTCTGCATCCGCATCTTGGTACTATGGTAGAAAATAAACAGGATATCGATTGGTTTGCGGAGTTCGTAAACGCCGAAGATGTCTCTTTTTGTTTTGATACAGCGCATATACTTACCGGCGGAATGAATGTTGTGGATATGTTCTCTCAGTATGTTTCCCGTATGCCGTATGTCCATCTAAAAGATGTCTCAGCCACATTGGAGCCCGGACAAACACAGTTTGATCGGTTTCGCCCTGTGGGAGAAGGTATTGTAGATTTTACCGGAGTACTTGAGGTTTTGAAAAATCATGGCTACAGAGGTGTTCTTTGTGTGGAAGTGGATAATCCACAGGTCTGTAATTATGAAGCGGCACAGACTTCTATTCAATATTTAAAAAAACTTGAAGCAAAGGGGTATTGAGGAGTATTGAAAAGAATTAAAGAGTATTCTTGCTGAAAAAAGAATTAAAGTCGTAACAGACTATAAAATTTATTTTTCTTTGGAGGAAAAAGTGAAAAGAATTTTAGCGGTTCTATTGGCGGTAAGCCTCGTGTTCCTTATGGGCGCCTGTTCGTCTCGTAAATCAAACGATGATGATGGTATCCTCATTGGAGTTTCCATGTCAATGCTCGATGAGAATTTTTCGTCCATTTTTCGCAATTTTGAACGTTTTGCCACCCAAACACCGAATGTTAAAGTTGTGATGACAAATGCGGAAAGTAGTACTGAAAGAGAAATGGGTAATGTCGAGTCTTTGATAATACAGGAGCCTGACGTTATCCTTATTGGTCCGGTAGATTCCATAGGTTCTATTCCGGCAGTCCAGGCCATTGTAGATGCGGGTATTCCGTGTGTAGATTTTCTTTTTAACGTGCAACAGCCCCTTCCTACTATACAGGCAATTACCGCCGATGAATTAACCTTTGGTCACTTGCAGGGTGATTTTGTGAATGAGTGGTTGGAAACACATCCTAATGTTAACCTTATTGCTGGTTATATCAAGGGAGCACAAGCGCAGACCGATCAATTAAAGCGGTATACGGGCTTTGTAGAAAGATGTATCGATCGCTGGGCCGAGGAGGATCCAAACAGGATCAAGTTGATTGTCGATACAAACTGTAACTGGACTGCCCCCGAAGCCATGGCTGTTACCGAAGATTGGTTACAGGCAAACCCTGAAATTAATTGTATCATCGCTGCTTCCGATGAAATGGCAGTAGGTGTCATTAACGTATTGGATGCCCAGGGCCGTAATCACGACGACTTTCTTGTTGTAAGTGTAGATGGGACCGAGAATGGCCAAAATCATGTGCGCGCTGGAACATTGGATGCCACTATTTTTACCAATTATGTGATTGAGATGGAAAAGATGGCACAAATTTGCATTGACCTTGCTACTGGTAACAATAAATATGAACAGAATTTGTTCATTGGTGATGGAGCCATTTTTATCATAACACCGGACAATATCCAGCAAGTAATACCGCAGTGATGTGATTTATAGGTCCGTCATGATCTAGGAAATTTGATCATGACGGACTGCTGGCTCACTTTTAACGGTTATGGCTGGAAACAAAAGGAGTACAAGTCTTGGAAAGTATCGAAGTCACACTTTTAGCAAGACATATTAATAAAAGCTTTCAGGGTCTACAAGCTTTAAAAAATGTTTCTTTTGAATTACGCCGTGGAGAAGTACATGCATTAATAGGCGAAAACGGTGCTGGAAAATCAACACTGATGAAAATTCTGCTTAGTATTTATAAGTTGGATAGCGGAGAAATCATCTACAAAGATAAGGCGGTTCATTTTAAGGACCCACACGATGCCCTTTCTCACGGGATATCTATGATTCACCAGGAAATCAGCCTGATACCGACCATGAGTGTTGCCGAAAATGTTTGGATAGGTAGAGAGAAGAATTTTTTACGGTTTGGCTTACTTGATAATGCAAAACGAAATGAAACTACCCAGAAATTATTGCACGATATTGGAGTCAATTTATCGCCCACAGCTATTGTATCCTCTCTTTCTGTTGCCAATATGCAGTTGGTAGAAATAGTTCGAGCGATTTCCTATAATTCTGATGTTGTTATCATGGACGAACCTACCTCTGCCTTGACAGAGAGTGAAATTGAACTGCTGTATACCATTATAAAAGATCTTGCATTAAAAGGTGTTTCTGTTGTATTTATATCGCACAAATTAGAGGAGATTTTCAAAATATGTGATAGAGTGACAATACTGCGGGATGGTGAATATATTGCAACTCATAAGTGTAGCGAAATAACAATGCCTGAACTTATCCGTCTTATTGTTGGACGCAGTCTTGATGACTTATTCCCAAAACTACCAGCAAAAATATCTGACCCGGTATTGGAAGTACAAAATTTATGCGGGGACAGTTTTTCCAATGTCTCGTTCACTGTTCACAAAGGGGAAATACTGGGATTCTGCGGTCTTATGGGTGCTGGTCGTACCGAGATCATGCGTGCTATCTTTGGTATTGATCGTATCCACAGTGGAAATATTCTTCTTTTTAACAAGCCGGTAAAAATACCATCGCCTAAAGCCGCTATTGGAAATGGAATTATTATGCTTACAGAGGATAGACTCCGGCTGGGAGCTATTTATGCGCTTTCGGTTAAAAAGAATGTATCCCTGGCTTATTTACGTTCAATTATAAAATTTTTATGTTTTGTTAAAGACAATGACGAGGGTCGAGATGCACAGGAAATTGTGAAACGGCTTGATATCAAAGTATCTTCCATCAACCAGCGTATCAACCTGTTAAGCGGCGGAAACCAACAAAAAGTAATCTTGGGTAGGTGCCTGCTTACAAAACCAAAACTGCTCATTCTCGACGAACCAACAAGAGGCATCGATGTAGGTTCAAAATCAGAAATCCATCGAATGATAAGTCAATTGGCTCAAGAAGGACTGGCGATTATCCTTATTTCATCCGAACTTCCCGAAGTTATCGGTATGAGTGATAGAATATTGGTAGTACGAGAAGGGAAAATTGTATTTGAAACCACTCACGAAAAGGCTACACAGGAAGAGCTAATTTCCCATTCTTTTGGAAATTTCAAAGAAATCTAATTGATCGTGGAGGAAGGAATTATGAAAATAAAATTATCAGGCAACGAAAGGCTTTCAAACGCTTTGGGCTTTATTGTAAAGTATCGTGTCTTTTTTATTCTCGCCATTTTGTGTACCGGAATTTCCATAATCCAACCTGTTTTTTTTCGTCCGCAAAATCTAATCAATGTTTTACGACAAATTTCTTCCAGTGCGGTATTAGCAATTGGTTTTACAATTGTACTCAGTACCGGAAACATTGATTTATCCGTAGGAACCCTGCTTGGGATGACCGGAATAATAATGGCCAAGCTTTCTAAAATAGAAGGTATGTCTATGTTTACGGTATTAGCTGTCGGAGCTATCATTTGTATTGCTTGTGGAATGCTTAATGCAATAGTGATCAATGTTTTTAATTTACCTTCCTTTATTGTTACCTTAGCATCAATGTCTATTTTTAAAGGAATTTGTTATATTATCAGCAATACAACGCCGGTGAATAATATTGCCCCCTACCTCATTGATGTAGGCCGTGGACATATTCTTCCCATTCCCAGTATTGGTTTTCCGGGAATACCTATCTTGATTATCATAATGAGTTGTGTTACGGTGGCTATGTACTTAATTATTAATAAAACAATATTTGGCCGTCATGCCATTGCCATGGGGGGCAATTTAGAAGCTGCAAAAGTTTCCGGCGTAAATACAAATCTGGTTCGTACTGGTGTTTTTGTTACTATGTCGTTATGTGCTTTTATCGCATCTGTTATGATTACAGGACGTGCATCAAGCGCACAGCCTGTAGCCGGTCAGGGCATGGAAATGGATGCTATCGCCGCTGCGGTTATCGGCGGTACGCCAATGATAGGCGGTGATGCAAAGACCGTTGGTACGCTTTTCGGTTGTATGATTGTAGGTGTCATCAACAATGGTTTAAATCTGTTGCATGTTGATTCCAATTTCCAGCTTGTGGTTAAAGGGCTACTGATTATGTTCGCTATCATTCTGGATGCACAAAGTGCGAAATTTTTTGCATCGAAACAAATTAAGAAACGTACCAATTAAAATTTTTCATTAATTGGTTCGATATAATTTTTTACAGGGGGTTTATTATGTCTCTAGTAACTCGAATTGGTCATGTGGCGTTTTATGTGAAAGATTTGGAGAAGTCCGTAGACTATTATTGTAGAAAGCTTGGAATGCGTAAGGCTTTTGATTTCCGCAATGATGATGGCAGTATTTGGATACAATATATTGAAGCATCACACGAGCAGTTCATTGAATTGTTTCCGGTTAAAGAAACAAAACAATGTCCTGGACAAAGTTTCTTTCATATATCCCTACAGGTGGATGATTTGGATGTAACACTAAAAACACTAAAAGAACGCGGTGTATTATGTTACAATGGTCCAGAAGGAGCACTGGCAAAAACGGAACCGCTTGATAAAGCTTTCGTGGCTTGTTGTAATTCCAAATGTGCTTGGACACAAGATCCGGATGATAATTTTATTGAATTTATGGAGCTGACTGAAAAAAGTGTCCATCGTCATTTTAAGGATAATGACTAATGGAAAAACTAGGCAGTGGCACAATCATTAAGATCGGTTTTGTGGTACACCATATCGAAACTGTAATGGAAGAATACGCGAAAATTTTCGGTATTAATCCCGTGCCAAAGGTAGAAATGCATCTTTTTGACGAAAAAGAACAAAAACCAAATACATGGCAGAAGTTCCGCGGTAAAGATTGTGCCGTCAACGTAAAAGTCGCATTTATTGACCTTGAACCGATCTTTCTTGAGTTTCTTGAGCCTATTGATGAAACACCCACTCCTTGGCGGGAACATCTTGAAAAACATGGAAATAGTGTGTGTTTCATGTCGTTTTATGTGAATGGCTTTCAACAAAACATTGATTTTATGGATAAACAGGGGTACCCTCTTTTGTTTTCTCAAGAAAAAGGGTACGAGCGTTATGCTTATTTTGACACACTGGAAAACCTTGGTATTACACTTGAAATCAAGGAACGTAACGAGGGGGTTACCGGACACTGATTTTTTTGAGTCCTTCCCTGTGGCAATAATTTTCCATTTGCTACCGGGGAGGATTTTCCCAAAACAAGGCCTACACCGTTGTAGTGTTGCGCCAAAGTTCTGCGGAATTCGGTAAAATTGCCCAGGTGGGAGAAAGCGCCTTCGGCATCAATGTTACCAACAGCCGGCTGGTTATCTTCGGCGGAGGCTTTCCCCTGCAAAACGGCGCTCGGATGGTGGGAGGCATTGGGGTAAGTGGTGGCAGCGTTGCCGAGGACGAGGAAGTGGCAAAAGTGGTTTTGGACGCGCTTGCCGGTCTTTAAAACCGGACACGGCAAAGATCTGTAATTTTAAGGAACGAGGCACCGCGCCCTTGATTTTGTCTCTCCAATAGGGGTATATTAAGGGGTGAATACGTTGGGGGTGCACCGGTTTCGACTGGCGCGGTTCGGGGTATGGGCTGCAGGTGGAGTGTCGATCTCCTGATTCGGCAACAATTTAACTGCCGACAACGACAGTTACGCTCTCGCCGCG